>JAHFVB010000213.1 GCA_023264755.1 Mycobacterium sp.
CCGGGGAATATCGGCACTCCGGCCGCCCGGGCCGCCGCTCGCGCGGTGTGCTTGGCGCCGAACACGCTCAGTTGATGCGGTGACGGTCCCACGAACACCAGTCCCGCCGACTCCACCGCGGCCGCGAAATCGGCGTCCTCCGAGAGGAATCCATATCCGGGGTGAACCATCCCCGCCCCGGTCTCTTGCGCCGCCTCGAGGATGACATCCGCCCGCAGGTAGCTCTCCGCCGGCGCGGCGGGCCCCAGCCGCACCGCTTCGTCGGCGAGTCTCACGTGAGGTGCGCCGCGGTCGGCATCGGAGAACACGGCCACGGTCCGCAGCCCCATCGAACGCGCGACGCGGACCAACCGCACCGCGATCTCACCCCGGTTGGCGATGAGCACCGTGTCACCGGCGGCGCTCATCTGGCCTCCCCGAAGTTTGCGGCCGCCACGGCGGCGGCAATGATTTCTGTCAGATGACAGTTTTCGGGTCGGGGGCCGACTCGTGGTTGCGGCGGTGTAACCGATGGCTTCGAGTCCGTTAACAACGCGCGTCCCACGTGTCGCTGAAGTGACGAGACTTCGAGCCGTCCGCTGGTCCTGCGAGCGGGCGCCGAAGGCGGCCGCGCCAACTAAGGTCGCTGACGTGTTTCACGTCCTGACATTGACTTATCTACAGCCCTCCGACGTCGTCGCCCAAGCCCGACCGGCTCACCTCGAATGGATCGACCAGGAGGTTGGCCGCGGGCGGCTGATTCTCACCGGCCGCCTGGAGTCACAGACCGGCGGGGTGCTGATCACCGGTGACATCACCGTCGAGGACGCCGAGACGCTGATCGCCCACGACCCCTACCAGCTGGCCGGCCTGGTGCGATATGACCGCGTAAGCTTCACCGGAGGCCCGCGCGCACCGGGGCTGTGAGTTTGCGGCCCGGGGAATTAATCACGGGTGGCCCCCCGTTGCGTGAACGAGGGGCAGCGCTGCGCCTCATTCGTTACCTTCGCTAAACTTCAGTGAAGGCTGACTTGAAATTCGACGTAAAAGAGGCACGTAGAGACATGAGCACAACCGTTTCGGCATACGCCGCCACCGGCAAGTGGGGCACTGACGCGCCACTGATCAAGACCACCATCGAGCGCCGCGACGTCGGCCCGGCCGACGTCGCCATCGACATCAAGTTCGCGGGCATCTGCCACTCCGACCTGCACACCATCAGTGCAGAGTGGGGCGAGGTGAAGTTCCCGATGGTGCCAGGACACGAGATCGCCGGCATCGTCACCGAGGTCGGCGCCGAGGTCACCAAGTACCAGGTCGGCGACCGCGTCGGCGTCGGGTGCTTCGTCGACTCCTGTCGCGAGTGCGAGAACTGCAAGGCCGGTGACGAGCAGTACTGCAACAACCCCGGCATGATCGGCACCTACAACGGCATCGGTCGCGACGGCAACCCGACCCAGGGCGGCTACAGCGACGCGATCGTGGTCGACGAGAACTACGTGCTGTCCATCCCCGACTCCATCCCGCTCGACAAGGCAGCCCCGCTGCTGTGCGCAGGCATCACGACCTACTCCCCGCTGCGGCACTGGGACGCCGGCCCCGGCAAGCGGGTCGCGGTCATCGGCCTGGGCGGCCTCGGCCACCTCGGCGTGAAGTTGGCCGCCGCGATGGGTGCAGAGGTGACGGTGCTGAGCCAGTCGCTCAAGAAGATGGAGGACGGCCTGCGGTTGGGCGCCTCCGAGTACTACGCCACCAGCGACACCGATACCTTCAAGAAGCTACGGGGCTCGTTCGACCTGATCCTGAACACGGTGTCGGCGAATCTGAACATGGCCGACTACCTCGGCCTACTGAAGCTCGACGGCACGCTCGTCGAACTCGGCATGCCCGAGAATCCGATGCCGGTGCCGGCGGGAGTCCTGATCTTCGGGCGGCGCAGGCTGTCCGGCTCGTTGATCGGCGGCATCCGGGAGACCCAGGAGATGCTCGACTTCTGCGCCGAGCACGATGTCACACCGGAGATCGAGGTCATCGAGGCGTCCTACGTCAACGAGGCCTACCAACGGATGCTCGCCAGCGACGTTCGGTACCGCTTCGTCATCGACAACGCGACGATCTAACCCACGACGGACCGACGACGGGCGGGGCCTCTTCCGAGGCTCCGCCCGTCGTCGCGTCGGCACCCTGGCGAGCTAGTTTGCTAGCGTTGAGAGGTGAGCGATGACGAGGTCGAGCACCACGAGCCGCCGTCGGC
The DNA here is from genome assembly GCA_023264755.1 of Mycobacterium sp. Classification (GTDB taxonomy): domain Bacteria; phylum Actinomycetota; class Actinomycetes; order Mycobacteriales; family Mycobacteriaceae; genus Mycobacterium. The sequence continues at coordinate 2,234 of JAHFVB010000213.1, forward strand.
TCCCGACAGCACGGCGGTCCGCGTAGCGCTTTGGCGGGCACTGCATCTCGAAGTCGACGACGCTCCACCCGTGTTCGTCGACGACGTCGGGATGCGCCTGGCCCAACCCGACCCGGACTGGCGTTCGCGCGGCGACATGACCCCGGATGCGACGGCGGCCTTCCGCGCCTCGATCGTGGCGCGCGCGCGTTTCGTCGACGACCTGGTCTGCGAATGCGCCGCCGAGGGCATCGACCAATACGTCGTGCTCGGCGCGGGATTGGACACCTTTGCCCAGCGCCATCCCGAGCTCACTGACCGGCTGCGGATCTACGAAGTCGATCGCCCAGGCACCCAGGAGTGGAAGCGCCGCAGGCTCATCGCGGAGGGCTACCCGTTGCCGACCACCCTAAGACTGGTGCCGGTCGACTTCGAAAGCGGCCAATCTTGGTGGGATTCGTTGCAGAACAACGGGTTCGACGCAAGCCGCCCAGCGGTGGTGGCATCCACCGGAGTCAGCATGTATCTGACCAAGGCGGCCACCGAGGCCACCCTGCAACAGCTGGCCGCGATGGCGCCGGGATCCACGTTGGCCATGACCTTCCTGCTACCACTGGACTTGGTCGACCCAGCCGAGCGGTCGCTGCAGGCCGATGTCGAGCGGGCGGCGCGCGCCTCGGGAACACCGTTCCTCAGCCACTACGCACCGCAGGCGATGGTCGAGCTATGCCTGGCGGCGGGGTTCTCGGCGGCCCGCTGCGTAGGGCCCGGCGAACTCACCGAGCGCTACTTCGCGGGACGCACCGACGGACTACGTCCGCCCAGCGCCGAGCAACTGGTGGTGGCGACGGTGTAGCGGCGCGGGCGGGTTCGCCCGCCCGCCGGTCCCCGTCAGCCCCGGCTAGTCCCCGTCAGTCCCGGCTAGTCCCCGTCAGTCCCGGCTAGTCCTTGCCGACTCCGGCCAGCGGCCAGCCGGCGGCGGCCAGCTTGGCCGCCACTCGCGCCACGTTCTCCGGGCCTGCGTCGTGGTGGGTGACCTCGGAGATGAACTCCCCGATCTCGTCGGTGGTGATTTCGCCGTCGGCCAGCGCCGGCGAACCCGCAGCAGTGATGTGGCGGACGACTTCCTTGATCTGGTCGTCCGTCAACGGGGTGCTGCGCAGCAGGGCCAGCAACGGAACCCGATCAGGGCCGGGCACGCCTTCGGGATAGCCGGCGCGAAGCCAGTTCAGGATGGACTCGAATAGCGACGTGGTGGTCACACCGCCAAGTGTCTCGGCCGGCGGACGTACGCACCACCGCCAACCGCACAGTTCCCCAGTCATTCACCACTCGTTCACGAACGGGTGACGGGTGCGGCGGCCAGCCTGGGCTGCCACCAACAGGGTTTTCTGCCAGTTGGCAGAAAAGATCGCCGCTCGAGTTGTCAGGCACGGGTCCGGATGCGACGCTCAGGGGCGGAACTGCACGCCGCAGGCCAATAATGCAATCCAATCCGAATCAGGATGGCGTAGATGACCACTGAATCCGCAGAAGTCGGACCAACTGCGCAAGCCCCCGCCGGGCTGAAAAAGGGTGCCGTAGGCATCGTCGCGGTGCTGTTCATGGCAGTCGCGAACGCCGCGCCGATCACGGCCATGACCGGCAACACGCCCATCGCGGTCGGGTTCGGCAACGGGCTCGGTGCCCCCGCCGGATTTCTCTTCGCCACGATCATCCTGACGCTGTTCGCATTGGGCTACGTGGCAATGGCCAGATACATCACCACCACCGGCGCCTTCTACGGATTCATTTCGCACGGCCTCGGACAGATCTGGGGCATGGCCAGCGGGATGCTCGCGACCTTCGCGTACGTGGTGTTCGAGGGCTCGCTCATCGGCGGGTGCGCCTACTTCGCCAACGATGCCGTCAACACCATCTTCGGCGTCAACATCCACTGGCTGGTGTTCGCCATCGTCGCCACGGTCGCCATCGGCGCGCTATGCCACTTCCACATCAGCCTGACCGCCGCGATCCTGGGCGTCACGCTGACATGCGAGGTGGTCATCCTGCTCGCGCTGGCGTTCTCGGTGATCTTCTCCGGCGGCGGACCGGACGGCTTCATGCTCAAGCAGACGGTGATGCTGAACAATGCCTTCGAGAGCCTGCCCGCAGGCGCGTACGGCACCGCCGCGGTCACCGGTTCGATGGCAATCGGCCTGTTCTTCGCGTTCTGGTCGTGGGTGGGCTTCGAGACCACCGCGGTCTACGGCGAGGAGTCGCGCAACCCGAAGAAGATCGTGCCCCGGGCCACCATCATCGCGGTGGTCGGACTTGGCCTGTTCTACACGTTCATCTCGGCGATGGTGTTGGCTGGCAACGGCGCCAAGGAATCGGTCGAGGCCTCGATCAGCGCCAACCCGTTGGACCTGTTCTTCAAGCTGGTGGATGCCAAGCTGGGCGCGGTTCCGTTGGACATCTACAAGATCCTGTTGGTGATCGGTTCGTTCGCGTGCGCGTTGGCCTTTCACAACGCGGCCTCGCGCTACCTGTTCGCCCTGGGTCGCGAGATTCCCTCCGACAAGATCAAGAACACCATCGGTGCGGCACATCCCTCGCACGGGTCTCCTTACATCGCCTCGGCCATCCAGAGCGTCATCACGCTGGTGATCGTGCTGCTGTTCTTCGCCTTCACGGCCGTGCAGGTGCCCGACGCGAACGGCACGCCCGTCGACACCCCGGCGTTGGTGCCCTACGTGAACATCTACGGGCTCCTGGCGCTGATCGGCACAGCGGCGATCCTGCTGGTGCAGGCGATTTGCTCTGCTGCGGTGATCTCGTACTTCTGGGCCAAGAAGACTCATCGGGGCAACGTCATCACTACGCTCATGTGCCCGCTGATCGGCGGGGTGGCGATGCTGTACGTGGTCTGGACGCTGTGGGACAACCGGGCCTTCGCCGCTGGACTCGCGTCGGGCTCGGACGTCTTCAAGGTCGGGCCGTACATGATCCTCGCCGTGTTCGTGATCGGCCTGGTGTACGCGATCTGGTTGCGTCAGGCCAAGCCGGAGACCTACGCCGAGATCGGCCGCACCGTCATGGACGACGCGCACGAGCGGTCCGAGGAAGCGACTTCGTAGCGCCCAGCTAGTCGGCGGTACCCGGCTACTTGGCTGCCTCGTCGGCCCACACCTTGAAGCTCGTCAACGTGTTGACGCCAAAGGCGTTGCTCAGCGCAACGTCTGCGGCATCGCGGCCGCGTGCGATCAGTACCCGGCCGATGCGCGGCACGTTGTTTCGGGCGTCGAAGGTGTGCCAATGGCCGCCGAGGTACACCTCGAACCAGGCCGCGAAGTCCATCGGCCCGTACGGCGGCGGCAGGCCGATGTCGGGGAGGTATCCGGTGCAGTACCTGGTCGGGATGTTCATGCAGCGACAGAACGCCACCGCCAGATGGGTGAAGTCACGACAGACGCCCACCCGTTGGTGAAAGGCCTCCATGGCCGTGCGCGTGTTGTCCGCCTGCTGGTAGTCGAAGGTGATGTGGCGGTGCACGTAATCGCAGATGGCCTGAACGCGGTCCCATCCTGGCGGAGTCTGCCCGAAGAGGTCCCACGCCGTCTGCGATAGCCGGTCGGTGTCGCAGTACCGGCTGCCGAGCAGGAAGATGAGCGTCTCCGCGGGCAGCTCCTGGACCGAAATCTGTCGTGCGTCGGGAAACACCGCGTCGGGCAATCCGCTGTCGTTGACGATGGCATCGGCGCTGACGCGAGTCTGGCCCTTGGGCGCAACGATGCGCGTGCACCAGTTGCCGAAGTCGTCGCGATAACCCGACATCGGAATCGGTGGCTCGACGCGCAGCGCATCTCGGCCGACCAGATCGGACACGCGCGTGAAGTGAACGTTGAGATTGAAGATCATCGGGGTGGGCTGCGGGCAGTCGAAGACCATCTCGAAGCCGACGTTCAGTTGCACGATGCGCCTCCCGGAGTGACGAAAGGTGATGGCGCCGTAGGTATCCTAGGCCTAGCCAGGTGCACGGTCACCAGCACAGATCGGGCAGATTGCTGAACGCCTGGCGGGTGCCCTCGCTCCAGGCCGCCCCCAACTCGGTGAAGTACGGATCGCCCTCGTGGAAGCGTCTCCGCATCTGGACTTCGAGGCTGTCGCGTTCGTAACAGATCAGGTCGATGGGCGGCCCGACGGACAGGTTGCTGCGCATCGTCGAATCGAAGGACACCAGAACGCACTTCGTCGCATCGGCCAGCGAGGTGTCGCCTGTGACCACGCGGTCGAGGATCGGCTTTCCGTACTTCGTCTCACCGGTCTGCAGGAAGGGTGTGTCGGCGCCCGCTTCGATGAAGTTGCCCTCGGCATAGATTCGGAACAGCCGCATGGGCTCGCCGTCGAGTTGGCCGCCCACCACGAACGAGGCGTTGAAGCCGACCTTGTTGGCCTTCAGATGGCCCGCGTCGCGTTGCTCGGTCTCGCGCATCGCATCCGAGACCAGCCTCACGACGTCGAACATCGTCTTGGCTCCAAGCACATTGGTGAGCGCGGGGCCATCGGCGCAGCGCTGCTTCAGCACGCTGATGATGGCCTGGGTGCCGGCGAGATTGCCCGAACTCAACAGCACGATCACGCGGTCTCCGCGCCGCTCGAACACCGTCATCTTGCAGAACTTCGCAAAGTTGTCGACGCCGGCGTTCGTCCGAGAATCCGACGCGAAAATGATTCCCTTGTCCAGCATTACGCCGATGCAATAAGTCAAGCCGTCAGCCTGCAATCCATCAGAAGTTCCCGTTTCCATGACGCGTGACTTCTGACCGGTGGCAGACGCTCATCTCGAGCCTACGCTGGTGAGCCCTTGGGCCGCCTACTCATCGACGGCGCGCGGCCCTGCGAGCGGCACTCGAACCGCCGATCAACGCGTGAGGCGGATCACCGCGCTCCACGGCCGCTGCTCGGGCGGATGGCGGGGATCGGGGTGGTGCAGCCCGGCGACCAGCCGGTAGAACCAGGGCAACCGGCGGAACCTGAGCGCGGCGTCGAAGACGGACTCCACCTCGAGCGTTCGCCAGCCGAGGTCTTCGAAGTACCCCACGCCGTTGGCCGGGGCGAACTTGAACGGCGCATTCGCCAACATGCCGCCCATCTTGTCGTTCATGAACTTCTTCAGCCCTGGACCCGCCAGGTCGAGCATCCACCAGGCGACCTCGGGGCGGGCGAAGGACTCCGAAAGCGCTGCGACGTCGCGGGATTCGAGATACATCAGCATGCCTTCGGTGAGCACCAAGGCTTTCCGCGCCCCCGCCAGCGCCTCGTTCAGGAACCGGTCGCGGGCAACCGGTTCGGCGAGGTCCACCGCGTGCCGGGTGAGCTTGCATCGCGGCGTCTGGTCAGCGAGCATTCGCTCCTTCTCGGCGACCAGTGCCGGTAGGTCACCCTCGACCCACGTGAAGTCCGACGGCAGATTCAGCCGGTAGGGCCGCGTGTCGAAGCCGGCCGCGAGGTTGAGCACCCGGTCGCAACCGTCGTCGATCGCCTCGAGCACGAGGTCGTCGATCACCTTGGTGCGGGCCACCAACCACCACCCCGAACGCATCGTGCGCGGGACGCGCGCGACGATGTCGCGACCGTGTTGGCCGGAGAGCCGCTCGGCGAGCGCGTCGGTGAACAACGCGTCGGGGCGCGCCGATTCGGTGGCGCGGTAGACCGCCACCCAGCGAGCGGTGTCGGAGACGTTCGACACGGGGGTATCCCCCGCGGTCGACTCGGGTGCGTCGGCGTCCATGGTCACCCAACCTAGCGCCGGGTGCGGCCGGGCGGACAGTGCCCGGCGACGGGACTTAGAAGTCCCAGTCCTCGTCGGTGGTGTTGACGGCCTTGCCGATGACGTAGCTGGACCCCGAGCCGGAGAAGAAGTCGTGGTTCTCGTCGGCATTGGGCGACAACGCCGACAGGATCGCCGGGTTGACGTCGGTCTCGTCCTTGGGGAACAGC
>JAHFVB010000010.1:0-4803 GCA_023264755.1 Mycobacterium sp.
ACGTCGTCGACGGCTGTCGTCGGGTATGAGAGCAGCCGCACGATCGTTGAGCGGTGGGTGTTGAAGAGGTCGAGCGCGGTGCCGATTTCGGCCCAGATGTCGTTGAGGTTGACGCCGTCGGCGGTCTCGTTGACGAGTACGTCGCCAGCGACGCTGATGCCTCGTCGGCCGCTGCCGCCCCAGACGTGTAGTAGCTGATCGGTGCTTGTCATTTCGTTTCCGTTCGTCGGTAGCCGTTCGGGCGGACGCTAGCGAGATGTCGCGCAGGGCTACCAGCGAGCCGCCCCGCTACGGCGACTGCGCCCGCGATCCACGGGGTACGCTTTCACGGCCTACGGCATACGTTCGCGGTTCTCCATATCTCGGCGGGTACGCACTTCATGCAGGTGTCGAAGTGGCTGGGGCATAGCACGTTCACACTGACCTTCGACACATACGGCGACGACATTCCTGAGCAGGACGGCGGCGCGCTAAACATGCTGCCCGAACCGTCCGCCCCGACGCGCTCCGCTGAATTTGGGAATGTTCGGCCGCTGCGACGGCGAGTTTGAAGGCGCAGCAGGTTACGGGTGCGGATGGCGATGATCACGAAGGTGCCAACCCGTTATCTCGCCCACCGAACCGAGGACTACCACTGTGCCGCCATCAGATAGCCGCGTCAGAGAGTGCTGCACCGCCTGCTGGCGGTTCGGGTAGTACCTGAACGGTTGCTTGTTCTGATCTAGCCTGCACCAGCCGCGCGCGCGGCGTGCGACGAAACGAATCTCCATTTGGGATGCCAGGTCGATCTTGGGATCCTTCGCGCCCGTCGGTACATTGTCGGCGAGCCGACTCATTCCGGCGCTGAAGATCGCGTCGAATGCGAAACAGAGCGGCACCGCGAGGTCGGCAATCTCAATAAGATCGCTGTATTCGATCGGTTGACCAGCGTGTGCTGCGGAATTACGTTTTAATAAACACGTTTCAAACCGCGCTCGTATCGGGGTGCCGACGTTACCGACGCTGTCTACCAGTTTTTGCATCTGACCCCAGGCATCAGCGATATGAAGCGTTGCGATTGCGGCCTTTATGTCCTCGGCTGAGACGTTCGACCCGCTCCTCAGCACAGCGAACTCATGGATCTTGTACTGCTGTCGATTGTCGGTGCTGGCGACAGCACCTGCGACGGCACGAATGATATCTACCTCGGTACCTTTGTCATAACTCGCTTCTCGCACACCATTTCGAATTGCATCAACAACGGCTGCCCGCTGCAACCCTGGTGGCAGCTCGTCAAAAGCGAGAGAGGAAACGCTTGAAAGGTTAGTAAAGTGTTCAGTTACCCGTCGTTTAAGGTAATCTTCCATAGAGTTGAACGCAACCACATAAAGTCCCCGGCGTAGCAACTCAGCCTTTCGGTTAGCTGGGCTGTTGGCGGGCAGGGGCGCCAGCCGTTGCAGATCACTCAACTTTGCTGCTTCCCGAACCCCATGGATGTTTTCCAGGAGTTGCTCACGTGCACTCGCCACCGACAGGGTCCCTAGCGTCTCGGAGCAAATTCGGCGAGGCAGTCGATTGTTTTTTCGATTCGGTATTCGAGACGCGTTGGTGTGTTTGTCGCAGTTCTGATCGCGGTATTGAACTGATCGTCCGCAAACAGCGTCTTGTACTGCTTAACTACCTGGGTTCGGTTCTTAACCATGGCCTCGATTTGAGGCTTTGAGAATGTATTAATCGCCACCATCTGTGCATCGTAAAGAGCGCCGAGAGTTTGGTTCCGCCACTGGCCTCTTTCGAACCTCTGAAAGGCATTTCCAGAGAAAATCTTGTTGCAAGCAGTGATAGCTTGCACGTATTCTGCCTCCCGGGCTTTAATGAATTTCTCGTCCGCGTCACGATGTTCGGCCATGTATGAATTCATCGACTTTCGAAAGTCGCCGTTAAAAGAGCGCCAATATTGATCAATGGTGAAGAATCGGAGGACGTATTCGACGTCCTGCATGGTCTTGTATGCGACCGAACGTGTACCGGTGATTTTTAACCGATTGCGCAAGAACGGATTTGACGAAAGTTTGAGGAGTAGATCGTTAAATGGACCCCGGAACAGTACGTTGCGTATCTCTTGCGCGTTTAGCGCCTCGCCGCCCGAATTGAGTCGATGAAAAACCTCATACTTTGTCTCGGGATCTGATTGGCGTAGCAGCGTTACGACGCGTATGTAGGGCCGCACGCGCAGGGCGTTCGCTAGTTCTGAAGGGAGTTGAGAAAAGCGCAAACCCTCGATTTGTGTAAATCGTGAGAGATTTGTTAGAGCGAGAGTATTCGTCAGAAATTGGTTGATTGACGTTATTCGCTGCTTGCCATCGATAACGGAATATCTCCCAAATTCTTCCTCTGCCAAGTAAACCGGCGGTACAGGAATATTTAGGAGGAATGATTCCATTAGAGCTGATGACTGGGCCTGGGTCCATCGTTCTCGACGTTGGAATTCCGGCTGTACGTCGATAGCTCCCGATTCGACCATTCCGGACACCGAGTCGAGGGAGAGGTCGGACGACTGGAGCACAAGGCTCCGTTGTGCTTCCTCGAAACGCTTCGCTATCTCGCGATCCCTAGACGAGTTGCGCGCCAAGTGAGTGTCCCCTTCTGATGGTGCCGGTAACTGCGACCGGCTAACTGACGGCCGCGCCTTCGTGTAGGGCAAGGTGCCAGTATGCCGCCCGGTAGTTCCTTAGCACTCTGAATCGAGGTGACACGCCGCGACTGGACGAGTAGCTAACTGCCGCTCGCGATCCTCATCGCGGCGCGAACGCGGCGACCGGGGGCGGCTCTAGGGCAAATCGAGCCCGTACCGGGGGCCGTACCAAGAACATCGAAATTAACTGCGAGACAGTCGATGTGATCGATTTGCCGACCCGTTTCCCGAGGTCGCGAAACGCCGGTCGGCCCTTCTTAAAATCCGCCCAGAGTCGGTTCGAGTCCGACTGGGGGCACCGGAAGATTACAGTTCAGCTCGGATATGTTCACCGCGATGCGCGGTGCGCTGCGCAGTCAGGCGGCAAGCAGATTGGGCGCGATCCCACGAAGTACCCCGGACTGCATCTCGATCCATCAACGCTTGCCCGAACCCGACCTAGGGCCACGCTCCGTGCCTATCCTTCGCGACATGGATGGGATCTGGCAGTGGGCGTGGGATCGGTTCAGCGCGAGGTACACCTGGGCATTTTGGGTCGCCGGCTTCGTCGTAGCGCTGCCGATCTACCTGTTGCTCTTCGCGTTTCCGATCGTCGCCCTGGAGCAGTCCGACCGCTACGTCGAGACGGCAGCCGTCACCGTGGCGGCGGTGCTGGTACTCGATTGCCTGATGGTGGTACCCAACTACCGGTTGATTCGACGTGTGGAGCAGTGGGCTGCAGGTGTCGAGGTCGATAGAGTGGCCGCACTCGAGGGCACCTACACCTATGCCCGCGCGGCGACCACGCGAGTGGTGTGGGGTACCGGTCTATGGGCCGCCGCGTTGTGCGTGGTCGTTGGTGCGATCGCCGGGGCGTCGTGGGCGCGGCTGATCCAGTATGGGATCTTCGGCGCCTGTCTCGGAATGGCGGTCCAGCTGATCGCCTATCACTCCATCGTGGAGTCGGCCTTGCGCCCAGCCAGGGTCGCCCTCGCCGGCGACGCGGCGATCGGCGATTCGATGCCGCGCTCACGGCCGACTTTCGCTGCGCGGTCCAATGTTTCCGTGATTGCGGTCGCGTTCGCCTTCACGGTGTGTGGCGCCTTGCTGGCGACGGTGGTCGACATGGTCGGCGAACTTCCCATCCTCGCGGTCGTGATCGGCGGCGCGGTGACGCTGGCCTTCGCGGTGCCCATCTCGGTGGGCATCGGATTCTCACCGTCGCTGCAACCCATCCGCGACCTCGCCAAGGGAGCCGAACGTGTTGCGGTAGGGGACTATGGCCAGCGCCTACCGGTGGTTCAGGACGACGACCTTGGCGCGCTCGCGGCGTCGTTCAACCGCATGCAATCGGGTTTGGCTGAGCGGCAACGACTTCAGGGGGCCTTCGGAACCTATGTCGACCCGGCACTCGCCGCACGTCTGCTGGAGCAGGGCGATGACGTGTTCGCCGGTGAGCGCCTTGAGGTGACCGTGATGTTCGTCGACATCCGCGACTTCACGCCATTCGCCGAAGCCAACACCGCCGAGGACACCGTCGCCCGGCTCAATGCCTTGTTCGAGATCGTCGTACCCGCCGTCGTGAATGCCGGTGGGCACGTGAACAAGTTCCTCGGCGACGGTGCCCTGGCCGTGTTCGGAGCCCCCAACGACCTCGCGGACCACGCCGACGCAGCCGTCAGTGCCGCCGTGCAGATCCTGCGCCGCGTCGAGGATGAGTTCGGTGTTTCCCTGCGGATCGGCATCGGTATCAACACCGGTGTCGTCATCGCCGGCACGATCGGCGGGGCGGGCAAGCTCGAGTTCACCCTGATCGGCGACACCGTCAATGTCGCGGCCCGCGTCGAGCAACTCACCAAGACCACCGGGGACTCGGTCCTGCTGACCCGCCAATGCGTGGACAAGCTGGCCACCCGACCGAAATACCTCACCGACCGCGGGCTGCACGCGCTCAAGGGCAAGTCGGCGCCGACGGAGGTATTCGGACTCGACCTCGCCACTGCGTTCGGCTGACGTCTGAGTTCGCGGACAGTCCAGGCTGGTTACCGCGGCTAGGCCGGCGGGCATGCCGACGCGGGATCTGCTTGTCGGTAGGCCTGCACCAGGTGGCGCCAGAGCGCAGTCTCGGTGTCGGAGACGGCCGCCGCCTG
>JAHFVB010000010.1:4813-18261 GCA_023264755.1 Mycobacterium sp.
GCCGCCTGTTCCGGTGTCCCCTGGACGATTTGCGCCGTGGTGGCCACGTCGACCTGGCGGCGGTCGAAGTCGATGCGTTCATGAAGGCGGTTGCGCAGCGCATTGACCTGGTCGTCGAATCCCGGCGGCCAGTCGATGGTGCCCAGTCGGTCGAGGTAGACCTGAGCCGCATCCTCCTCGATGACGTTGGCGGCCTTGGCCGCATTGAGGTCGTTGGCGGCCAAGGCCGACTTCCATTTCGCCGACGCGTCCACGGTGGACTGGTAGAACCTCAGGTCCGCCACCTGCAATTGATCGGCCGCTACTCCGGCTGGGGGCACGGGGTGGCCGAGCGCCGCGCGCAGCCCGTCGCCTTCCACCGATAGCAACGCCTCGACAAGCTCGACTTGGAGTTCCAAGGCATCGACGCGCTCAGCGTCCTTGACGTCAACCCCGACCAACTCGGCGAGGGTACTCAGTTCGGCGGTGTTGTGCTGACGCATCCGGTCGATGATCGGTTGTTCCGCCGTGGGAAAGGCGATCGCACCCAGTTCGGTGTCCCACGTCGCCACTATGTCGCGTTGCGCGCCGGAATGGTCCTTCACTGCCGCGTGGTCGGGTTTTCGGGCCGCGTCGATCATGGCGGCGAAGGCCCGCGAGCACTCCCATGGCGTCGCGGCTTTCTCGTACTGCGTGAAGGCGACGGCGGGATCGACCGGTGGAGTCGGTGGCTTCGACGTCCCCGGAGCCGGAGCCGAAGCCGCGCCGCAGCCCGCAACCCCCATCGCGACGGCGATGGCGATGGCGAGCAAGAAGGTCCGGATGTTGCAATGACAACGTCGCATCGATCTTCCCCCCGGAGATCCGCCTTACAGCAATTTTCCCGTGTCCTGGCAGATACATCACAGCGAACTGCCGGACACGATGATAACGCCGTGTGAACCGGCGGCGGGGGAGTTGCCGAAGAATGCGAATCGCCGAAAGCCGTGACCGCCCCGGTCCAGCCGTCGACCGTCACCTACGCGCTCGGAGCTACTCCTTCGCGTAGACCTCACTGGGAACTCCTCGTGCCCAGCGTCCGCGCGTCCCTCTGCCTGCAAGACTTTGCGCACCCGGTCGGAGGGAACAGGCGTGACGAGCAAGTTCGCGGTCTATGAAGCCATGTCCCTTGAGCCCGGCCAGTACGTGTTGCGCAAACTGCCGCACATCACCGCACTGTTTTGGGCGCTCAAGATCCTGGCGACGACTCTGGGCGAGACCGCCGGTGACTACTTCTCCCAGACGCTCGGGTTGGGCACCCTTCGCTCGGCGGGGCTGCTCCTGGCGATCTTCCTGGTTGCCGTGACAATTCAGTTGCGCGCCAGTCGATTTCACCCGGCGCTGTTCTGGGTGGTGGTGATCCTGACCAGTACTGCAGGCACCACGGTCTCGGACTACATCAACTACACGTCCCATCTGGGGCAGCTGACCGGCGCACTGATCTTGGGCAGTGGGCTCGCCGTGGTGATGCTGGTCTGGTGGCGCAGCGGCCAGACGCTGAACGTGGAGAACGTTGCCACCTTCGCCGGCGAGGTGCTGTTCTGGATCGCCGTCGTCTTCTCCAACAGCCTTGGCACGTCCACCGGGGACTACCTGGCGGGTGGGTTGGGCGTGGGGCTGCGAACTGCCGCGCTGATTCTGACGGCGGCGATGCTGATCCTGCTGGCGGCGCACTACTTCACCAAGATCAATGCCGTCTTGCTGTTCTGGATCGCCTTCGTCCTGACCCGCCCCTGGGGTGCGGAGGTGGGCAACATCCTGAGCCGGAGCCCCGACCATGGCGGGCTGGGGTTGGGTAACGCCGGCGCCTCCGCGGTGCTCATCGCCTGCCTGGTGGTGCTGGTCGGCTACCAAACCTTCGACGTCTGCCGCCATCCCCTGGAACCCCTGCCGGTGCCGACCAACCGCCGCAACGGGCAACCGCAGCGGCCCAACGGCGCGGTCGTCACCGTCGCGCCACGCTGACCTTGGCGGTGCTTCGGAGCCGCAGGTAGGGGCGTCGCGCGTGAGCGACGGGCGTCCAGGTGGTCCCGCCGCAACCCCTCAATCGACCGTTCGTCGGCGTGCCGGGCCGGGATTGGGCGGTGTTGACGGGATGATACTGGTGTGGCCCCTGATGCAGACGTGATAAACGCAAAGCTCACCGACGAGGTGCGCAAGGAGCCGCCAACAGCACAGCCGGCCGAACCCGCGACAGCCGGACCAACGGCCGCACCCACCACCGGGGAGCCGCCGAACCAACCCGGCGTGGCACTCGTCGCGTCGCCAGCGCCGCCACGGTGGCGCATGCCATCGCCGCCCAAATCGCTCGTCACCCGCGAGAAGCTCGTGACCCGCGAGCAGATCGATCAGTTCGGCCGCACCGCTGCCATGGCCGCGGCCGGCGTCGTCAGGTTCGCCGGCAGCGTGGCCAAGGGTCTCGGGCGCCTGGTGAGTTGGGGATGGCACACCGTCGAACAAGCGCCGCCCGCCGCGCGACTGCTGTTCATCACGGGCGTGCTGACGCTGGTGAGCATCGCCGGGTCGGTGGCGTTGGACGATTCCCTCGGCCTGACGTGCGCCATCGTGTTCGTTCCGCTGTGCGCGGTCACGTTGGGGGCCGTCGGCCACCGCTGGTACACCGGACTCACCGCGGACCAGGCCGCCAGCCACGCCACTTCGGAGCTCGAGCGGTCGGTGCGCTACCTGGACAACAAGCTCACGTTCGCACTGAATTCGCTTGATACCGAACAGCACCAGCAAGCCGTCATCGCACTCTTCCAAGCCAAGACGGCAATCGAGCTCGCGCTGGGCACCGAGCAATCGGCAATCGCGAGCCAGCCCGACGGGTTGCCTGCGGTTGCAGACCACACCCGACCCCGGATTCAGGCCGCATCGACATCGGCGTTGCGAGAGAACAACTCCCAGGTGGCTTCCTAAACGGCTGGGACTTCTGGGTGCATCAGTCCTGAATTGCCAACGGCCGGAAGCCGTCCCATGTGGACTGGCTTCCGGCCGTGGCCTGAGCTCGATTCAGTTGCCGGGTTCGACCTCGGCGGCGGTCTGCACCAACGTCGCGGTGGCGGCCGGAGCGCCCAGCCGACCCGCCACGAAATCGGCGGCCTGGTCGGCCATTCCGTTGGACTTGTACGAGCTGTGCGCCGAGCGGTCCAGGCCACCGGGGAAGCAGACCGGGTCGCCGGTGGCGCACAGTTGCACGGTCTTGGCCGTGTACAGGTCGCCGATGGAGATCGACGGGGCGCTGCGATCGGCCAGCCCCAGGAACCAGTCGTCCGGGGTGCCGAACAGCGCGACGGCAGCGACGTGCGACGCGACCGCAGCGGGCATCGGTCCGGAGATGCTGGCGGGCAGGGTGAATCCCGCGGGCACGGCACTGGCGGTGGTGTAGCCGGCCACGGCCGCGCCTTGCGAGTAGCCTCCGAGCACGATCTTGGTCGCCGGGCACTGGGCGACAATCGACTGAATCCTGTTGCTGGCGTCGGCGACTCCGTCGACGGCCTGGCCGAAGTTCAGCGAGGCCGGGTAGTTGACCGCGTACACGTCGACCGACTTGCCGGGTAGGCGGGCGGTCAAGGCGTCGACGAACGCCTGTCCGGTGGCGCCCACGCCGGGCGCTTCGAACGTGCCACGCGCGAAGACGACCTCGACGGCGGCGCACGAGTCGTTGGCGGCGTTCGCCGTCGCGGCCGGACCCGCGACCACGCCGACGACGATCGCGGCCAGCGCCAGCGTCGTCAGGGTTGCCGACTTGGCCAGCCGTCCGACTGCGGATACCGCGCCGGTCCTTGGTGAGGTGTTCATGAGGTCCCCGTTCCTAGCTCCCGCATCGCCATCGCTTCTGTGTAGAGGTGGCATCTGCCAGTTATAAGTCGCAATCCGCAAACTTCGATTCCGCCGTTGTCAAGTGATGTATGTCATCTGCGCAAAGGTCTGAATCAGGAATGCTGGCCGGCCTGCCGCCGTTGAGGCTCGGCACCCTCTTCCGGCTAGCAGGTAGCGCGCCTTCCGGTCCGCGGTCGCAGGTCGTGGAGGCCAGCGTCGATGTGCCGCCGTACTCGGCGAAGCAGGCTTGAGCCACCACCTCACCGACTTGCCCTGGAAGGACCGACCATGAAGACCAACGGGGGATCGACGCAGCAGCACTCATCGCCGGCGGTGCGCTGGCTCGGCGCGACCGCGGTGGCCGCTGCCGCACTGATGGGACCGCAGGCCGCCGGGCTGGCCGAGGCCGAACCTGCCGTGACCGTGGCCGCCGCGAACCCGGTCTGCCCCGACGTCGAGGTGGTCTTCGCACGCGGCACGTTCGAAGCCCCCGTCATTGGCGACACCGGACAGGCCTTCGTCGATGCGCTGTCGTCCCGGCTGGCCGGCCAGACCGTTCAGACCTACGGGGTGAACTACCCGGCCTCGCTCGACTTCGGCGCCGCCGCGGCCGGCGTCGCCGACGCCAGCAGCAAGGTCGAGTCCATCGCGGCGAGCTGCCCCAACACCAAGGTCGTGCTCGGCGGCTACTCACAAGGGGCCGCCGTCGCCGGCTACACCACCTTCGCCGCCGTTCCGGCCGGAATCACCCTGCCCAGCGGAACCGGGCCGATGCCGCCCGCGGTGGCCTCCCATGTCGCCGCCGTCGTGCTGTTCGGGACGCCGGACGATTGGTTCCTCCACCTGGTCGACAACAGCGCCCCGTCGATCACCGTCGGACCGCTGTACACCGCCAAGACCCTTCAACTGTGCGCCACCGGTGACCCGGTGTGCTTCCCCGGCGGGCTCGACCGCAGCGCCCACAGCTCGTACCAGAGCAACGGGATGGCCGACCAGGCTGCCGACTACGTCGTCAACGCGCTCGGGGCCGCCTCACCCACGCAGACCGCGAACGCCCGCGCCTGAGTCGACCGAGTGGCGCGGGCGGCTTACGGGGCGAACGCACGCAGGCGCCGGCCGAACTCCTCGTCCATCTGCTGGTAGTGCTCGGCCGCCGCCGCGAGCTTGGTCGAATGGTCGGTGAGCGCGTCGTGGACCGAGTTGGCCGCACTGTCCAGCACCGACCCGGCGAGCTGGCAGGCCGCCCCGCTGAGCAGCCCGGACACCCCGGCCGCGCCGTCGGTCAGCGATTGCCCGGTCGTCAGGCTGGCCACGAAGGTGCCCACCTCGGCCTGCGTCTGAGCCGCCGTGCGCAGGTGTGTCGGATCTACTAGCAACGCTGTTCACCACCCATGAAACCGATTCTAAATCCGTCGTAGAGGCCCGCAGCACAGCTCTTTCGGCGCGACTTTTCCCGTGGTCGCCATTGACGCAACGGTGTTCTGCCAGACTGCGCTGATGATCCAGGGGTTCTCTCACATCGGCATCTGCGTGACCGATCTCGACCGTTCGATCCGCTTCTACACCGACGTCTTCGGGTTCGCGCAGCTCTACCAACTCGACTTCGACAACAACGAAGTCGCCGTGACCATGGAGCAGGAGGGCCGATTCCGCTCCGCGATGCTCATCCGCAACGACATCCGGATCGAACTCCTGCAGTGGGTCGACGTCCCGACCACCGGGTCGGGTGAGCGCAAACCGATGACCGAGCTTGGGTTCACGCATCTGTCGTTCCGCGTCGAGGACGTGGACGGTCTGACCGACGCCATCGTCGCCGCGGGCGGGACGTTGGTGGAGGCGACGCGCACCGTGCTCGGCGACGTCGCCGACCCGGCCTCGGGGCGGTTCATCTACCTGACCGATCCCGACGGCACCCGCATCGAACTCATGCAAAACGTGCCCGATCTGTCCGGACTCAGCCCCGCCGACACCACCACGGCCGGATAGTCGAACCAGCTGCCGAGTGCCCCCGGGCCTAACCCGCCCAGACGTCCTCGACGTAGTGGTCGGACTCCACCAGCCCGATGAGCCAGTCGCGGGCCTGGTCCTCGTCCGCACCGGTGTGCGCGCGGTAGATGTCGAGGAAGGCCCGTCGCACGGCGGGGGCCATCTTGGCGCCGTCGCCACAAACGTAGACGTGGGTGTCCTTCGCGGGGTCGCCGAGCAGCTCCCAGACCTCCTCGGCGTCGGCGGCGATGCGATCCTGGACGTACCGCACCCCGTGCTGCGGCGCCCGGGAGAACGCGGGGCGCATCCGGACGATGCCCAGCCGGTCGGCCTCTTCGAACTGCTCGCGAAAGATGTAGTCCACGTCGGGATCTCGGACCCCGAAGAAGCACAACGCAGGCGAGTACGGCGTCCCCTCCTCCTTGGCCGCCAATCGGTCGCCCAGGAAGCCGCAGAACGGAGCCACCCCGGTGCCTGCGCTGACCAGGATGACGTTCCTGGCCGGGTCCGCGCCGGCGCGGAAGGCCTGACGGGCCGGGTCGACCCGCGCCCGGATTTGCGCTCCCGGGGTGACGGCGGCCAGGTAATTCGATGCCACGCCCTGAAACGGCCCGTAACCGGAGTGCGCTGGTGCGTCGAGCACGCTCACCACGAGCCGGGCGACGTTCGGGGCGCGCCGCGACGACGAGGCGATGGAGTAGTGGCGCGGTGTCATGGGCTCCAGCAGTTCCAGCAGCTCCGCACCCGTGAGCGCGCACGCCGGAAACTGCAGCAGGCATTCCAGCGGGCTGAGCGTGCACGGTTCCGTCGCAGCGGCGAGCTCCTCGAGTCGGTCGCGTTCGGGTGGGCACGGATTGCGGGCCGCGAGGCGACGTAATTGGCTGCGGGTAGCCGGTTTGCGCAATTCCACGAAGTGGGTCAGCAGTTCCCGCACGCTCACCTCGCGGTCGAGCGCAATCACCCGGCGCGAGGTGCGCTTGGGGTTGATGGCCAGCCGCAGGTCGCCGTCGATGCCGAGCAGTTCGAGCACCGTGGTGACGAGCGCGGGTGGATTGTCGGCCAGCACGGTCAGGTGATCACCCGTCTGATACTCGACCCCCTCGGGAAGGGCAACGCTGACGAAGCGCTTGGCCTGCCCCACCGCGGCGTCGTCACTGACGAGTTCGACGTTGTCCAGCACGGTCATTGGGGTCACCGCGAACCGCGCGTCGATCGCGGCGGTCACCGGCCCGACGATGGGGTGCAGTTCGTAGAGCGGTTCGTCCGCGTCGGTGACCGGCGTGGCGTCCGGGTCGCCGAAGTGCTCGGACAGCGCCGCCGACAGCGCCGCGGAGAACTCCTCGACCGTCCCGTTGAGGTCCCCGGAGGTGTCGGCCGAGGCGCGTGGGACCAGCGCTCGGGCGCCGAGTTCGGTCAGCCGCTCGTCGATGCGCTTGGGCACCGCCTGGTAGGTGTCGGCCCAGTTGCGGTCGCCAACCCCGAGCACGGCGAAGTACGGGGAGCCGGGCAGGGGCTCGGTTGCGTCGAGCAGCCAGGCGAGGAACGCGCGCGCGTCGTCGGTCGGCTGGCCGTTGTACGACGACGCGACGACGAGGGTCGCATCGACTTCCGGCAGCCCGCCGGCGAAGTCGTCGAGCGGTGCCACGGTGGTGGTGCACCCGAGGTCGGCGGCCTCCTCGGCAAGCTGCTTGGCCAACGCCCGGCACGTCCCCAGATTCGAGCCGTGCAGCACGGCCAGCGTGGTGCCGGCCTTGACGGGGGTCGCGACGCCCGACGGAACCTTGGGTGCCGGCTCGGCTTGCTGGGCATCCTGGGCTGCCACGCCGTGCCGGTCCTCGGGTGCGCGCCGGAGCACGTCGAGCGTGAAGCCCGCCGGCCGCCGGCTGCGGCCTTCCCAGTGCAGCACATAGTGTTGCGAGTCGATCAGGCGATAGCGGTGCACCAGCCGGGCGAGCGCCATGGTGGCCTCGTGCAGAGCGAACTGCCGCCCGATGCAGGAACGGGCCCCGGTGCCGAAGGGCTTGTACAGCCCGGTGGGCCGGGCGGCGGCCCTGGCGGTGTCGAACCGGTCCGGATCGAAGATCTCGACGTTGTCGCCCCATTCCGGTTGCCGGTGCAGGGCGCCGGTGAGGACGGTGACGGCCTCGCCCCGCTTGACGAGGTAGCTGCCACCGATGACGGTGTCCGCCAAGGCCATTCGGTCGAAATTGGACACCGGCGGGGACAGTCGCAGCGTTTCGTTGATCACCTGTCGCAGATAGGTGAGCTTGCTGATGTCGTCGTAGGTCGGCTGATAGTCGTCGTCGAGGCCGAATACCGCGTCGACCTCGGCCTGCACGCGGGCCAACACCGCCGGATGCTGCATCAGGCCGTAGAGCGCCGTGGGCATCAGCTCCGACGTGGTCAGCTGACCGGCGATCAGGAAGGTCATGATCTGGTTGCGGACGTTCTCCGGCTCGAGCAGCGGCGCGCCGGCGGAATCGCGCCCCAGCATCAGATACAGCAGGTCGTCGGAGTCACCGGCCGCGCCGGTGCGGTGTTGGTCGATCATGTCGTCGAAGGCGCCGTGTAGGTACGTCAGTTCCTTCGCGAATTCGGCTGTCGGCTTACCGGGTTCGCCCTTTCCGAGCTCGCCGAAGGCGGCGGTGAAGCTCTGCGGAACGGGGGCGAGGCCGGGGTAGTCGAACGAGTCGAAGTGCGCCCCGAATCCGGCCAGGGCGACGGTGTCCATCGCGAGCTTCTGCAAGTCGGCCGAGGCGTCCACCGGCCGCTGCCCCGCGGCCCCATCCCAGCGGGCGAGCAGCTGGCTGCCGATGTCGAGCATGGCGCCGTGATAGTTGCGTAGCCCCGCGTAGCTGAAGCCGGGCATCAGGACGTCGTGGGCCTTCTGCCAGTTCGGCTCGCCGTAGTAGGAGGTGAACAGCCCGTCGCCGGCCAGCTCACGGACCTGGGCCAAGGGCTGCATCAGGTTCTTGGTGAACCGGGCTTCATCGCAGAGCTCCTCGACCAACTCCAACGAGCAGGCGTACAGCTTTCGGGTGCCGCTGAACTCGCCGTAGAACAGTGGCCCGTAGAGCTCGCCGAGGAGGTCGATGGGTTGGGCGTAGGGGCGCCCGACCAACTCCGACGGGCCGGGCAGCGTCCCTGCCGCGGTCGGAACGTGCTCCAGGTCCGGGGGTGGCGAGGGAGCGAATTCGGGACTCATGTCTGGCCCCTTTCGGAGATTGGCGGTCGAGCTTCGTAGGTCGAGCTTCGTCGGGCCTAGTGTGGCGGCCGAAACGCCCGAGGCGGTCGCAAATCGCCGCGATCGGCGTGGTGAGCACTCTGCGTGCGCCCGAGGACGGCGCACCATCGACCCTTCCGCTCGTCCAACGCAAGGCGCAACGGGACGGGTTTTGGCGATTCCGGCTAACGGGCGCAGCGCGGCCGCGGGCCTCCTGGGCTGGCAAATCCGTCGCACCCAGCAGCGGCGGCATCGCTTGGTGCGCTTCGGCTCTGGTCCGAAGGGCCGGCCCGCGCCGTAGCGGTTGCTCGAATACCTCAGTCAGCAAATCACTTTGGCGGCGTAAACCGCCCGCATCGTGCCACACTTATCAGTCCACCAAGGCCGTGTGCCGCGGCCAGGCGTGGAGCAGGAGGACAGGTGACGGCCTCTACGTGGCGGATCGCTGCAGGTACGTGTGTGATCGTCGTCGGCGTGCTCGTCGCGGGCGGCCCGATCGCACGCGCCGATTCCGACTCGGCCCCCAGTCAGGCCAGCGGTGGATCCAGTGCGGGCGGCAACGAGCAACCTAGCCAGCCGGCCTCGACTACCAAGGCGACCAAGGAGGCCAAGGCGACCAAGACGGGGCGCCCGACGCCCCTGCACGTGTCGACCACGATCGGGATCGGTTCGCGTCGACCCGCCCAGTCGGGCTCGTCGGGTAGCGGCAACTCGACCGCGACCCCGTCCACGCCTCCGCGCAGCAAGGTCGGCGCCACCCGCGTCAACCGGTCGGCGACCGCGCCCACGGGGGACACCGCACCGTCCAGCGCAACCGCACCGCCCAGCGCAACCGCACCGCCCAGCGCAACCGCCGCCGCCTCCGCGCTCGCTGCGGCCATTCCGCAGGCCATCGCCCCCGTGCTCGCCGCGGTCACCTCGGCCGAGACTCAAATCGGGCCCACGGTGACGACTGCGGTGACGACCGTCGGCACCTTGGTCCAAGGCGTGGTGCAACCCGTGGCCGAGCTCGTCGCCATCCTTCCGGAATTGGCGGCGTCGCTCACCAGCTCCCTCGGCGACTTCCACGTGAGCCTCGTGATCGGCGTCGCTGGCCTGCCATCTACCGGGGAAACCATCGTGGTCAGCGGGCCGTCGTCCGCTGAGCGTCAGTTGCCTACGGCGGCGCCGCAGTTCGGGCCAGCACCGTTCGGCGCCACGGGAACTCCAGCACCCGTCCCTGCGAGCACGCAGCCGGCCGCGCGGCCCGTGGCCGTCCCGTACGACCTCGTCGCAGCGCTCGGGGCCGCTGGAGCGTCGGTCCCGAACGCCCCGGTGGCGACCAGCACCGCCAGCCCGGGCGGCGGGAACTCCTTCCTCAAGACCTATGGCGGGCTCGTCGACGTAGCGGTTGCCGTCTCGCTGGCGGCGCTGGTTGCGGCAGCCTTCCCCGGGGTGCTCGGAATCTTCCTTCCGACTGCCGCGGGAGCGCGCATCGGATATCGACAAGCGAAGGCGCACGGCATGATTCGCGGTGCGTCCGCCGCGCGTTTCGCTGCCACCGGCCCGGTCGGGATCGTGCGTTCCGGAAATCTGGT
Source organism: Mycobacterium sp. (assembly GCA_023264755.1). Taxonomy (GTDB): domain Bacteria; phylum Actinomycetota; class Actinomycetes; order Mycobacteriales; family Mycobacteriaceae; genus Mycobacterium. The sequence goes on from JAHFVB010000010.1 coordinate 15,440, forward strand.
GACGTTGCGCACCAGGCCGTCGGGGCTCGAGCGGGCCCACCCGGCCGAACTCGGTCAACAGGTGGCCTGAAGGTCCCACGTTCACGACCCGGTATCCGAGAGCTACGCTGCGGCGCAAGGGAATTCGGCGATATCTGCGGTACGTGCGGCAGGCGACCGTGATTGACGGGACGGCCTGCGAACCGCTCACGTCAGTGCTGGCCCCTGGCGGCTGCGGCCGAAGGGGGTTAGCGTCTCAAGGGTCTCCCCAGACCCCGGAGACGCGGAGCGTGGCAGTCGACATGAGCGACGGTGATTCGGCGTTTGCCGCCATGGGACGTGCTGCCGTGGCCGGAACCATTCGAGCGCAGCTGGCCGAGTTGCTAGGTGCCCGCGATCAGATGGAACGACTGCTGCAGTTCACCGTCGGGCTCGCCTCCGATCTCGACCTGGACGCGACGCTGCGCCGCATCGTGACGGCAGCCATGGAGCTGACCGGCGCCGGCTATGGCGCCCTGGGCGTGCTGGGCGCAGAGGGCACGTTGGTGTCGTTTCTGCACTCGGGCATGGACGACGCGACGGTGGCCCAGATCGGTCAGCTGCCCGTTGGCAAGGGCGTGCTCGGTGTGCTGCTCGACCAACCCCGGCCAGTGCGTCTCGACGAGCTGAGCGCGCACCCGGCCGCCGTCGGATTCCCCGCCAATCACCCGCCCATGCGGGCTCTGCTCGGGGTGCCGATCATCATTCGCGAGAAGATGTTCGGCAGCCTCTATCTGACCGAGCCGAAGGCGCGGGCGGCGTTCACCGAATCCGACGAGGCCGTGGCCCGGGCGTTGGCGTCGGCAGCGGCCGTCGCGATCGACAATGCCCGCTTGTTCGAGCACGAGCGCGCGACCGCGAGTTGGATGGAGGCCAGTCGCGCCATGACCGCCATGCTGACCGAGGCCGACTCCGCGGTGCAGCCCTTGCAGTTGATTGCCGAACACGCCTGCCAGCTCACCGAGGCCGAACAGGCGATCGTGCTCGTGCCGACGGTGACCGACCTACCCGCCAAGGACGTCGAGACGCTGGTGGTGTCGACGGCGGTCGGACTTTCGGCAGAGGAAGTGGTCGGCCGCGAGGTGCCGGTTCTGGGGTCGACGATCGGTGAAGTCTTCCGTTCGGGCGTGCCGCAGCTCACCGATCGGTTCCATCACCCCATTCGGGGATTCACCGACGTCGGGCAACGGCCCGCGATCGTGATGCCGCTGCGAGCCCGAAATTCCGTGCTCGGCGTCCTGGCCGTCGCCCGCAACGAGCGTCAAGCTCCGTTCGCGGTCAACCAGCTTCAGCTGTTGAGTGACTTCGCCGATCATGCGGCCGTCGCACTCACCTTGGCCGTCGGTCGGGAGCGGACCCGCGAGTTGACGATCATCGCCGACCGCGACCGGATCGCCCACGACTTGCACGACCATGTCATCCAACGGCTGTTCGCCGCCGGCATGGACCTGCAGGGCACCATCGCCCGGTCGCGGTCGCCCGAAGTCGTCAAACGGTTGAACCGCACCGTCAACGATCTGCAAGCCACCATCGACGAGATTCGTGGCACGATCTTCGCCCTTCGGTCGTCAGGGGTTGCCGACGGATTCCGCCAGCAGGTTCAGAACGCGATCGCCCAGCTGACCGAGGACCGGCACATCGAGACCTCGGTGCGCATTTCCGGACCGTTGAGTGCGGTCGGTAAGGAGCTGGCCGAGCAGGCCCTGCCCGTCCTCATCGAGGCCGTGAGCAATGCGGTGCGGCATTCTGGCGCTGTGCATCTCGTGGTGGAGTTCGCCGTCGGCGACGAGCTGAGCATCGACGTCACCGATGACGGCTGCGGCATCGACCCCACCAACGCGCGGCACAGCGGTTTGGCCAACATGGTGCGGCGCGCCGAACTGGCTGGCGGTCGCTGCGCCATCGGCACCCCGCTTGGCGGCGGCACCCACGTGCGGTGGATCGCGCCGTTGGGGTCCGGCTAGCTGCGCCCGAACGCGGCGCCCAAGGCTGCGCTCAAGTGGCGCGGAAGCGTGGATTGGGCGCTGGGCGGCGCATACTGTCAACAGCGGGTGGATTGGGTCCTGGTTGAATCTCGAAGATCCCTCGTTAGGTGTGCTCGGTATCCAACCCGTGCGTTGAGAAGCAGCGTTTTGACCGTTCGCGCCGAACCGAAGCGGCTACCGCGGCAGCGGCAGGTCACGTGTGCACCACCAGCACCGAGCAGTCCGGGAATCCGACGATCGGATGGCAGTTCGGACTGACGAGCTCGCCCAGGCGTCCGGCGTCGGCCCGGCCCACCACCGCCAGTACGGGCAGGCTCGGTTCGGGCGGATGGGCATTGGGCGGTCCGCCACCGGCCGCGACGAGCTCGACGTGGACGTCGGGGAACCTGCGCACCCAGCTGTCGGTGCGGCGGTCGATCTGACGCACGGTGGCGTTGCGCATCCGGCCCTCCACCATCGCCTGGTGGACGACCGCGTCGTTGTCTGGTGCGTCGTCCAAGACGACGGCGATGACTCCCGCGTCCTCGCCGGCCCGGATGACCGCCACCGAACACCGAGCGTGTCGGCCGAGGGCCGCCGCAGTCGATCCGAGCGGGGTGCCCGAGCGGCCCTGAGCGCCAATGCAGATCATCGACGCGCGCTTCGATTCCTCGACGAGGACGCGCTGCGCGTCACCCGGAAGGCACACGGTCTGAACCTCGACCGTCGCGGAACCCGCCGTGACTGCGGCATGGGCCGCGTCGAGGGCCCGACGGGCGCGATCGCTGGTCGTCGATCCGTCCGCGGAGTCGGCTAGTGCGTAGACCAGTCGCAGCCGCG
>JAHFVB010000010.1:18271-20050 GCA_023264755.1 Mycobacterium sp.
AGCCGCGTGCCACGGCTGACCGCCTCGGCGACCGCCCACTGCGCCGCGTGCACGGCTGCAGGCGAGCCGTCGATACCCACGACGACGGGAGGGCACTCGTCGGCCACGTGCGACGACCTCGCTTTCGCCTAGCCTTCGGTGGTGTCCAAGCGCGCGCGGAACGCTCGGTACATGGTGTCGTCGGACATCAGCCCCTGGGTGTAGAGCTCCATGGCCGGCATGACCATGTCTCGGGCGTAGTCGCGCAGCACTGCGCTCACATCCGTTGGCGTGGCGTGCATTTGGCGATAGAGCAGGAATCCGCCGGCTCCGCTGGTGGCCAGGAAGCGGGCCCGCGCCGCCGGGTCCCTACTGGGCTTGATGGTGCCGGCCGCCACCGCGGCCGCCAAGTATCCGTCGGCCGTGGCGATCATCTGCTCGAGCAGCGCGTGCCCGGGTTCGTCGCCGACCTCTAGGGCGCGCACCAAGTAGGCCAGAATCGGCGCGAACGAATCGAGTCGATCGAGTTGGGCACTCCACGTCGATGGGTCGGCTGAGCTCAAGGCCTCGGTCTTGGCGGCGCCGATGACCGACAGGGCGTGTTCGTCGCAGGCGGCGCGCAGGCCCTCGATGGAACCGAACAACTCGCTCAGTGTCTCCACCTCGACGTCGGCGGCGATGGACAGCTCCAGCATCGACTCGTCGAAGCCGAACCGACCGAAGTGCTCGATCGCCACCGCCAGCACGTGGTCGCGCAGCGGCAATTCGAGCTCGGTGCCGGGCGCCGGGTGCGGCAGCGTAGTCATGCTGGCCTCCAAGAGAGTTGCGGCTCCGCGGTCAGTGCCGCACGACTAATACGGAGCATTCGCGGTGCTCCAGGATCGGATGACTGTGTGGCCCGACGAGCTGAGCGACTTCGCCGGCCTCGTCGGCGCCGACGACCACCAACTCGATGGGTTCGATGTCGTCGGCGAGAAACTTCACCAGGCCGGAGCGCGTGGTGACCGGGTAGACGTGGACGTCGGGATAGCGTTGCGTCCAGGTCTGTACGATTCGATCCAGTTCGTCGTAGGGTGTGAAGCCAAAGTCTTCCTGCCACAACCCAATTGCGACGAGCGGAACGCGGCGCAGCCGCGCCTCTTCCAGGGCCGCGATGACGACGTCCTCATGGTCCTCGTCGTCAGTCGACGCCTTGACGCCCACCGCCACCCAGCCCCGGCTCGGGCGTTGGACCGCACCGTGGTCACGGATGATCGCGACCGGGCAGTGGGCTCCTTCGGCCAGCGCGGTGGCCTTGCTGCCCAGGAACCTTCGGGCGATCGCGCCGATGCCGACCGAGCCGACGCAAACCAGTTCCGCCGTTCGGGATTCGGCCAGCAACACCTCCGTCGGGTTGCCGGGCACGATCGCGGTGTCCACCTTGACGGGCTTGCCCGTCGCCAGGATCGCGGCGTCGGCCTCGCGCAAGACCGTCTCGGCGTACTCGAGATCCAGCGGAATCGGTTCGGAGGAGGGCGGCTTGGCCGAGGTCGTGGTGGACTCCGGGGGGATGACGGCGACGAGGCGCAAGGGCAGGTCGCGGGCGATGGCTTCGTCGACGGCCCATCGCGCGGCACGGACGGCGGCCTGGGAGCCGTCGATGCCGACGACCACCGCGGCGCTCGGCTGGTTGTCTGTCATTGGGCTCTCCCTGGCGCGTATGAGGATTCACTGCCGATCGCTGCGGTGTCCTCGACGCTACCGAGCTGCTGGTGCTGGCCGGGGGAGGCATTGGTCCCCAACACCGGGGCATTGGTCCCC
>JAHFVB010000010.1:20060-23479 GCA_023264755.1 Mycobacterium sp.
CGAACTGCCGAGCGGTCCGGCGCTCGACGGCGTCGATGACCGCGCGGAGCTGGGCAGCTGGTCGACGATCGAGCGCACCCAGCGGCGCACGTGGTCGGCGTCGCGCCAGTCGCCGGCCCGCGTCTTCGCCATCGCCTTGGCCGGAAATCCCCTGGCATCGAGACTGAGCCGCCCGCCGAAGGTGACGTGGCCGCGCGCCCCGATTCGTGCCAGCAGCCGCCGTACCTGCGGGGTCGGCGCGATGTCTCGCTTGGTGGCCGAGTCGTCTAGGGGCCCAGTGCTGACCAGCCAGACGCGCAGCTGTCGCAGCGCCTGCTGGTGTCGCCGCACGAAGCGCCGGGCGGCTCGATGCCACCTGTTCGCGTACAACGCGCCCGCCACGATCACGGCGTCGAAGCCGGCGAGTTCGTAGACTTGTCCAGCGGGTGACACCGTTACCGCGTAACCAGATTCGGTCAAGGCCTCACCGATCATCGTGGCTATGCCTGCGGTGCCGCCCCGCGTGGATCCGAATACCACCAGGATCCGGGCGGTGTGGGAGAAGGTCATGCGAAAGAGTTTCGATCGTGGGCGGCGCAGCGAACTAGGGTCGATGGTCCCCTTGCGGCGAACCCGAGTCGTTTGCGTTGACGGCGAGGACTTTCGGCCCCTGTGCGTGCGGCCCGAGGTCAATAGCGTCGGTGGCGTGGAGCCGACGGTCCGATGGCGAACGCCATGACGGTGAGTACGCCCGAACTGGCGGTGCCCACGTGCGCGAGCTGACGGTGCGGTTGCCGAAGTTGCGCACCCGCGAATACGTCGACGTCGACTCGCGGGGGTGGCGCCGGGCTGCCGCGCTGACCATGTTCCTGGTGTTCGCCGGACTCGTGGTGCTGCTGCAGCACGACCACCATCGGACCCACTGGGACGCCGGCGGCCGGTTGGCGTGGTCGGTGAGCATTCTGGTTGCGGTGGCCTTGATCGCGCGCGGCGTCCTGTTGGGCCGGCCGGTGACCGTCGGACATGCGCTCGCCGCCGCCGCGGTGGCCGGGCTGGGTGTCGTCGCCCACCTGTTCTCGTTCGACCTGCTCGGTGACGTCGCGATCGCCGGCGCCGGGCTGGCCTTGATGTGGCCGATGTCGGCCCCCCTGCAGCCCGACGCACTGCCCCGGGTGTGGGCGCTGGTCGACGCGACGTACGGCGACCCGCTGGCGCCCTTTGCGATGCACTCGCGCAAGACCCCCTTCTTCAACGCCGAGGGCACCGCAATGCTGGCGTACCGCACCCGGCTGGGCTTCGCCGTCGTCAGCGGCGACCCGATCGGGAACCCCGCGCACTTCCGCGCGTTGGTGGCGGACTTCACCGCGATGTGTCAGGCGCACGGGTGGCGCATCCTGGTGCTGGGCGCCAGCCAGCGCCGGTTGCCGCTGTGGACGCGCACCGCGACGATGCGCCGGACGTTGCGTGCGGTACCGATCGGACGCGACGTGGTGATCGACGTCGACCACTTCGACATGGTGGGACGCAAGTACCGCAACCTCCGGCAGGCGGTGCGGCGGACCCACAACGCGGGGGTGAGCACCGAGGTGGTGCCCGAAGCCGACCTCGACGAGGCCACCCTGGCCGAGCTGACCGACGTGCTGGAGTGCTCGCACTCCGGCGTCCGCTTCGAGCGTGGGTTCTCGATGATCCTGGACGGAGCGCTGCGGGGACGCTATCCGGGTGTGCTGTTGATCATCGCCAGGGACCGCTTCGGTCAGGTGCAGGCCTTTCACCGGTATGCGCTGGCCGGTGGGGGCAACGACGTGTCCCTGGACGTGCCGTGGCGGCGGCCCGGCGCTCCGAACGGCATCGACGAGCGGCTCAGCGTGGACATGATCCGCTGGGCCAAGAACCACGGCGCGCGGCGGCTGTCGCTCGCGTTCTCGGCGTTCCCGGAGCTCTTCGCCGACCGACATCGAGGCGCGGTGCAGCAGCTCTTCTACGGGTTGATCCACCTGGGCGACAGCTTGATTCGCCTGGAATCCCTGTACCGGTACCTACGCAAATACCACGCGTTGGGGGAACGACGCTACGTGCTGCTGGCGCTGCGCCACGTGCTTCCCGCGCTGATCGTGCTGTTGACGCTGGAGTTCATGCCGCACCGCCGCCGCTAGTCCTGGCAGCGCAGCACGGCGGCCCCGTCGAAGCGGCCCGCCTTCAGGTCGGCCAGGGCGCGCTGCGCGTGGGCGAGTGGGTAGTCGTGCGTCGTCACCTGCAGGCGATGGTCGGCGGCGAAGTTCAGGAAGGCCTGGCCATCTGCTCGGGTATTGGCGGTGACGCTGCGGACCTCGCGTTCGTAGAACAACTCTCGTTCGTAGTTCAGCACGGGCACGTCACTGAGGTGGATGCCCGCGATCGACAGGATCCCACCGCGGTCGAGGGCTCGTAGCGCCACCGGAACCAGGTCGCCGACCGGTGCGAACAGGATGGCACCGTCCAGTGGCTCCGGTGGCGCGTCGTAGGCCCCGGTCGCCGATGCGGCCCCGAGCTCGAGCGCCAGCCGCTGGGCCTGTTCGCCGCGCGTCATCACGTGCACGGTGGCGCCCCGGGCCAGCGCCACCTGGGCGGTCAGGTGTGCGCTGCCGCCGAAGCCGTAGATGCCGAGCCGCCCGCCCTGGGGCAGTGCCACCCGTTCCAGGGCGCGGTAGCCGATGATGCCGGCGCACAACAGCGGCGCCAGCTCGGCGTCGTCGTAACCCGGCGGCAGCCGGTACGCGAATTCCGCTGGCACCGTGCAGTATTCGGCGTACCCACCGTCGCCGTCCCAGCCGGTGTAGCCCGAGTGCGGGCAGAGGTTCTCCGCCCCGCGCAGGCAGTACCGACACGTCCCGCACGTCCTGCGCAGCCAGGCGACGCCGACGCTGTCGCCGACGGCGTAACCCGACACCTGGGTCCCGAGCTCGGCCACCGTCCCCACGATCTCGTGGCCGGGCGTCACACGCGGCCGATGGGGGGTCAGGTCGCCTTCGCTGACGTGCAGATCGGTCCGACACACCCCGCAGGCGCGCACGCGGACCAGCAGCTCGTCGGCATCGGGTCGGGGGATCGGCTTGCGTTCGTAGCTCAGCGGATTGGTGTCGATGGGGCCGGGATGGTCGACCACCCAGGCGTTCATGAACTCAGGGGCGAGTTCGGTCATCGGTCCGAGGCTCCTTTCCGGCGCTGCCGAGCTCGCGCCGAATACCGATGGGGTACAGGCTGACCAGTATGATTCCCGCGGCATAGCTCAGCATGCCCGGCAGCGGCAAGTGCCCGCCCGGGGCGAATCCGGTGCTGGAGAAGCGCCACAGGGCGCCGGCGGCCAGGACGGTGCCCGCGACGAGCATCGGCTCGGACCAGCGGGCCGGCAACCGGATGGCGACGGCCGGTGTCGGGCGTGCGAAAAACGAACGCCCAAA
>JAHFVB010000598.1 GCA_023264755.1 Mycobacterium sp.
GCCTGCCGCCGGGTGTGGACGTCCGTGGTAGCGATGGGCCGAACCATCTCACAGCTCCCGCAGCTGGCCGGCGGCAATGGCGTCGCGCAATGCGAACTTGCGCACCTTGCCGGTCGGGGTGGTTGGCATGGAGTCCGTCACGAACCAGCGGGCGGGCACCTTGAACGGCGCCAGCCGGGTATTGACGTAGTCGGCAAGCTCGGTGCCGCCGAGCGGCGGCGCCTGGTCGTGGACTCGAATCACTGCGGCGACGAGCTCGCCCCAGCGCTCGTCGGGTAACCCGACGACGGCGGCATCGAGAATGGCGTCGTGGCCGACCAGGACTGTCTCGATCTCGGCGGGCGCGATGTTCTCCCCACCTCTGATGATCAGGTCCTTCAGGCGTCCGGTGACGCTGAGGTAGCCGCGCTCGTCGAGAATGCCCAGATCGCCTGTGTGCACGAAGCCGTCGGCGTCCACCGCGCGGACCGTCGCGTCGGGATCGTGCAGGTACTCGACGAATTGCTGGTAACCCCTGGCGCAGATCTCACCCTGCTGGCCTACCGCAACCGTTTCCCCTGAGGCCGGATCGACGATCTTGCATTCCACCCTGGGCAGCGGCCGGCCGACGGTGGTCAGCTGGTCCCGGCGCGAGTCCGAGGGCCTGGTCGCCGACAGCACGGGGGCGAGTTCGGTCTGCCCGAACAGGTTGATCACCGAAGCACCGAAAACGTGCTCGGCAGCTTCGATCATCGTGGCCGGAACGTTCGACGCGCCGCCCATGATCACCTTCAGGCTCGGTGCCGGCGAGGAGGCGTTGCGTTGACATTCCAATAGTGCGCCAAGCACGGCCGGCACGTAGAACAAGACCGACACCTGCTCCCGCCGTATGGCGTCGAGCACCGGGGTGGGCCGAAAGCGTTCGACCAGGATCACCGTCCCCCCGATCCACAGCGGGCCCAGAGTCGCGATCACACAGCCCGCGGTGTGGAACATCGGCAGCGGGTTCAGGCAGACCGAAGCGTGCTCGACCCCCACCGTCTCCAACGTCAGCTTCGCGACGTTGACCAGCGACCTGTGCTTCAGCAGCACACCCTTCGGCCGTCCCGTCGTACCAGAGGTGTACTGCAGCATCACCGCATCGTCGGCGTCGGTCGGTGCGGCAGCCAGGACGGCGCCGTTCACCTCCGCGGCCTGCCAGCGACTCCGCTCCGATAGTGACACGCACACCAGATTCGGCAGTCCAGGCGCCAGCTCCGTCACGATCGCGGACAAGTCGTCCTCACGGTTGGCGTCGGCATGAATCAAGACCGAGGCGCCGGAGTGAGTAAGCGCGTATTCGAGTTCTTCGGTCCGCAGAGCGGGATTGAGCGCTACCAGCACCATGCCGGCCAACGCGGCCCCGTACTGAATGATCGGCCACTCCAGCACGTTTGGTGACCACAGGGCCACGTAGCTACCTCGTTCGGCGAGTGCGCTCAACGCCGTGGCGACCCGTGCGGCTTCGTCGAAGAGCTGCGCGTACGTCAGGCGGGCCGGTGAACCATCGTGGCGCACCCCGACGAGCGCGGGCAGCTCGGCGTGAGTCTGCGCCCGCAGCGCCAACAGTTGCCCGACCGTGAGGTCGACGAGATCCGCGCTGTCGTCCGCGGGCAGGTGAGCGCGCCGCAGGACGGATCCCCCCACTGGTGCCGCTGTCATCGTGTTCTCCTCGCTGGCCCTTCGCGCCATGACCTACCTCACACACGCTAGCTGAATCACGATTAGAAACGAAGCGCCGACTACCGGGGGAAAGGCCCAACAACGCCGAAGGAATCGCCGACAAACCCCTGTTGACGTTTGTGAATGAAACTTAGAAACGATGACCCGAAATTCTTGACTGCTGTCAGAGAATGCTGCTAGGTTCCCCTCAAGTGACCACGATCACAAGCCCGAGGGAGAGTCGTGCACACCACACCCAAGACCGCCATCATCGGCGCCGGAATCAGCGGCCTCACCACCGCCAAGAACCTGGCCGATGCCGGTGTCGAATACGACTGCTTCGAATCCTCCGACCGCGTCGGTGGCAATTGGGCGTTCCGCAATCCGAACGGCCATTCCAGCGCCTACCGGTCACTGCACATCGATACCTCCCGAGACTGTCTGTCGTTCAAGGACTTCCCCATGAGCGACGATCTCCCGGACTTCCCGCACCACAGCCAGATCAAGTCCTATCTCGACGACTACACCGATGCGTTCGGGCTCCGGCAACACATCCACTTCGAGACCCCCGTGCTCAAAGCCCGGCGACTGGACGGCGGCGGCTGGGAACTGCACACCGGCGACGGCCAGACCCGCGGGTACGACGCCCTGGTGGTCGCCAACGGCCACCATTGGGACCCGCGTACCGCGGTCTTCCCCGGCGAATTCACCGGCGAGAGCATCCACGCGCACGCCTACATCGATCCCACCGAACCGCTGGACCTGCGCGGCAAGCGCATCGTGGTGGTCGGCATCGGTAACTCGGCCGCCGACCTGGTCTCCGAGCTATCTCAGAAGTCCTGGCAGAACACCGTCTATCTGTCCACCCGATCGGGTGCCTGGATCGTGCCCAAGTACATCTTCGGCAAGACCGCCGACAAGATCGCACGCACCCTGCCGGTCATTCCGCTGTCGTGGCAGCGGCGCGCGATGCGGCCCATCCCCCGCCTGTTGTTCGGCAATCCCGAGGACTACGGCCTGCCGACGCCGAACCACAACTTCCTCGAAGCGCACCCCACCCAGTCCGCCGAGTTGCTGATGCGCCTTGGGGCCGGCGACGCCACGGCCAAGCCGAACATCGAACGATTCGACGGCGCCACGGTGCACTTC
>JAHFVB010000214.1 GCA_023264755.1 Mycobacterium sp.
GTGATCGGCACGATCCAGTCCTGAAGGTCCGGTGTGATGACCTTGACGCCTTCGACCGCCGACAGCACCGAGATGGCGGGCGTGATCATGCTGTCACCGAAGAACAACGCACCGAACAACCCCAAGGCAGCCAGAATCATCGCCGTGTGCCGCCCCCGAGTGGCGCGCCCGTGCCTCAACATGGTGATGAGCGCCATGATTCCGCCCTCACCGTCGTTGTCGGCGCGCATCACCAGCGTTATGTAGGTCAATGTCACGATGATCATCACGGACCAGAAGATCAGGGACACAACGCCATACACGTTGTCGATGCTGATCGGCACGGGGTGTGGGTCGGACGGGTCGAACAACGTCTGAATGGTGTAGATCGGGCTGGTGCCGATGTCGCCGAACACCACTCCCAGCGCGCCGAAGATGAGCGCCACCCGAAACGGAGGCGTGTGCGTTCCGCCGGCACGCGCCGTCGCTGGTTGCGGGTCGTCGACTGTGGTCACGGTTGATCCTCCTCGGCCTGGCGGGAGCGGGCCCTTCGCTTACCTTCGTGCATTGCCGCCACCCGGGCGACCGGAATGGTGCGACCGTGTTCGATGAGCTCGGCTGGCAGGTGTTGGGGCGCGGGCATGGACTCGGCCCACGGGTCGGCTCCCGCGAGGGCGGCGACGGCGGTGTGGATCGTGAAGTCCCCGGGGCGGATCCGGTCGAGCTCGGACCACGCCAGTGGGAACGACACCGGCAGTCCGGGGCGTAACCGCGGGCTGTAGGCCGCCGCCACCGTCGCCCCGCCGGCCCTGGTGGAGTCGACGAACACCTTGCCGCCGCGGTCCTCTACGAGGAACGCCGTGGTCGCCAGTCCCGGATCGAGCGCCTCGGCGCGTGCGGCCAGTGCCCGCGTGGCCGCGGCGACGTCGTCCACCGGGGCCGCATCGTCGATGGGTACGAACACGTGAACTCCCTTGGCGCCACTGGTCTTCACCACCCCCCGTAGGCCCGCTTCCGCGAGCGCCTCACGCACCAGGAGAGCAGTGGCGACGACGGCGGCGAAGTCATCGGCGTCGGGTGGGTCGAGATCGAGCACGAGGTGGGTCGGCCGGTAGACGTCGTCGGCCAGCCCCAGGGTCGGGTGGTATTCGACCGCGCGCTGGTTGGCCAGCCAGAGCAGGGTCCGGCGGTCGTCGCACAGCGCGTAGTGCACCTGGCGTTTGGAGGCCGCCGCCCAGATGGCCACCGTGCGAACGAAATCGGGGGCGTACTTCGGAACGTTCTTCTGCATGAACGGGGCTCGGCCCGGCAGTGCCCGCAGCACGGTCAGGGGGCGGTCGACCAGTCCGGGCAGCATCCGGTCGGCGACGGCGTCGAGGTAGTCGATCAGCTCACGCTTGGTGGCGCCGCAGTCCGGACCGAGCTGTTGGTCCAGGTTGGTCAGGTCGACGCCTGCGCGCTGCTCACTGATGCCCACGCCTGCATCTTCCCCGAGCTCACCCCCGGCAAACGGCACTTTCGGTGACCGGCCCCCGCGCTCAGCGCCGCAAGCCATAGGGAAACACCCGATTTATTCGGCTGCTCGACCGCAATACCGTCGAACCGTTCGGGCATGACAACCAGGGGGCACGCAGGACGGTGGCCAAACACGAGTAGCGGCCTACTCGGGTCAGCCACCACCGGGCCAACCACAGTTGCCTCCCACCTGAAAGGGAATACCGATGAAGTCTCACCTACTGCCCTTGTCCGCCGCCCTCGTCCTCGTCGCAGGTATCGCGCCCACGCCTGCGCTCGCAGACCCGCTGCCCTACGGCCCGGACACGTGCATCCAAGGGCTGGTCTGGCGCGAGGCCCGCCCCGGCGACACCGTGTGCGTCACCCCGGCGGTCCGAGCCCGCACGGCTACGGAGAATGCGCACCCCGGGTCGAACAAGGACCCGCTCGCCGGTTCGGGACCCGACTCCTGCTCGCAAGGCTATGTCTGGCGCGAGGCCTTCGACGGCGACACCATCTGCGTGACGCCTGCCGAACGATCGGAGACGTTGGCGGCCAACGCCGCCGCTGAGTCCAACAAGCAGGCCAACCAGCCGCAACAGGGACCCGCCAACCAAGCCAATCAGGTGGTGTTCAAGGTCACCGGCAACGGAGAGGTGTACAACATCGTGACCGATCCGCCCGGCAACTTCGTGCCCGATCACACTCAGCTGCCGTTCACGCGGACGATGAACATCGGCCCCGACGTCAAGATGCTTCAGGTAGTGGCCACTGGCCGGGACGACCCCGGGCCCGGGTGCTCGATATCGCTCAACGGCAAGGTCGTCGCTTCGCAACCAATCGGCGGCAGCGGGCACTGCATCTTCACCATGCCCTGAGGGTTCGGCCATCAGGTGCTCGCGACGAACTGGGCCACGATGTCGCCCAGTTCGTCACCGCGCTGCTCGGGGACGAAGTGCCCGGCTCCGGTGATCGTCGTATGGCGCTGCCCGCGCGCACCGGGCACCCGGCTTTGAAAGACCTCGGCCCAGCCCCGGGTGGCGGCATCGCCGTCGGAATAGGCGGTGAGGAACGGCTTCTCCCAGTCCTCCAACACCGCCATCGTGGCCCGACCAATCGCGGCCCCGGGATCGTTGCGGGTCAACGGGATCAGCGCGATCATCTGTCGCAAACCGGCCTGGTACGACCGGTCGGGGAACGGGGCGTCGTAGGCCGCCAGCACATCCGCCGGGAGCGGACCGGCTACCGCATCGAGGAAGAAGCTGGGCACGATGTCAGGCGCGCGTTGAAAGAACCGCACGTAGTCGAGCAGGCTCTCCTCCAACATCATTCGGCTGTCCCCCACCCCGTGGTGCGCCCAGCCGAGTTGACCCTCCAGCGCAGGATCGCACGTGTGCAGGATGGTGTTGGTCGCCACCACGCGGGCGAAGCGGTCCGGTTCGCGCGCCAGCACGCTCAGGCCCAGCGGCCCGCCCCAGTCCTGGCCCACCAGCGTGACCTGGCGCAAGTCCAGCGCCGTCACCAGGCCGTGCAACCAGTCGACGTGGCGTCCGAAGGTGTAGTCGGTGGGCTCGGTGAGCTTGTCCGAGCGGCCGTACCCGATGTTGTCGGGGGCGATGACCCGCAGGCCCTGTTCGACGAGCCGTCGGATCACCTTGCGGTACAGGTAGGACCACGTCGGTTGCCCGTGTGTCAGCAGCACCACCGGCCCGTCGGCCGGCCCGGCCTCCACGTAATGCATTCGCAGCGGGGGTATTCGCTTGGTTTCGATGTGGACGTAGCGCGGCGCGAACGGGTAGTCGGGCAAGCCGTCGAACCGGTCGTCGGGAGTCCGCAGCACGCTCATCGGGATTCCTCCACGTCGGCTAAGGAGTCGTGCCGTCAGTTCGCGAACTGCGGGTAGAGGGCTCCCGCGTACACCGTCGCGCCCCGGCGAATGAGCTCGGCGGCAAATGGCCGACCGAGTCCGCGGTTGGCGCCGGTTACCAGAGCCGTGCTCGAGGTGAGGTTCACGCATGACATCTTGCGCCGCCGCGCAGTGGATGGCCAGGACGGGGGACAATGATCGTCGGACGTGTTTGCCGACGGCAGGCGACGAGGGCAGATCGGAGGCAACCGCGTGAGACGGCGCTGTTTGGTCGAGGGCACGCTCGTCGCGGCGATAGCCCTCGTGCTGGCAGGTTGCCAGTCGGCGCCGAACACCCAGACCTCGCCGGCCAGCGGCACCGATTCGGTGGGAGCCATGGGCCCCGTTCCGGTGGTGGGACCGGACGTGACGCCCCAGGCGCTCGTCATCGGCGGGGGCGCGGCCGCTTCGCCGGCCGCGGCTCCGGGTGGCGCTGCGGAGATCTGGACGATCGGCCCGGCCGGTGTCGACACGTGGAGCGGGTGGCTACCCGACGGCCGCACCTTCAGCCCCTTCGACACCGTGAGCCAGCCGGTCACCCGCCTCGATCCGTTGCTGCTGAGGGCGATCCAGGACGCCACTCGAGCCGCTGCAGCCCAGGGCGTGAACATCATGCTGACGTCGGGCTGGCGCTCGCGGGGCTTTCAACAACGGCTCTTCGCCGACGCCGTTCGGCAGTACGGCAGCGTCGACGTCGCGCAACAGTTCGTGGCCAGCCCGGACGGCTCAAAGCACGTGCTCGGTCAGGCGGTCGACGTCGCCGGCACCGGCGTGTCCGAATGGCTCATCCGCAACGGTGCGCAGTTCGGGCTCTGCCAGATCTACGCCAACGAGAACTGGCACTTCGAGCTCGCCGTCGACGACAACGGCCGATGCCCGCCACTGAGGGCGAACGCGGCCGGATGACGGTGCTCACTACGCTGGGTCACGTGAGTGAACTGGTATGTGTGCAGATCGAAGAGCGCGTCGCCGTCATCACCGTCAACGATCCCGAGCGGCGCAACGCCGTCACCGCGGAGATTTCGGCAGCGCTACGGGCCGCCGTCGAAGCGGCCGAGGCCAACCCCGAGGTGCACGCGGTCATCGTGACCGGGGCGGGCAAGGCGTTCTGCGCGGGCGCGAATCTGACCGCACTCGGCGAGGCGGCCGAGGACGGGCTACGCGTGATCTACGACGGCTTCCTCGCCGTCGCACAGTGCACGCTGCCGACGATCGCCGCGGTGAACGGTCCCGCGGTCGGTGCCGGTTTGAACCTGGCACTGGCGGCCGACGTGCGCATCGCCGGCCCGTCGGCCATGTTCGATCCGCGCTTCCAGAAGCTCGGCATCCATCCCGGAGGTGGCGCCACCTGGATGCTGCAGCGCGCCGTGGGGCCTCAGGTGGCGCGGGCGGCGCTGCTGTTCGGCATGCGTTTCGACGCCGAGGCCGCGGTCCGGTACGGGTTGGCCCTGCAGCTCGCCGACGACCCTGTCGCCGCGGCGCGCGAACTCGCGGCAGGGCCGGCCTCCGCGCCGCGCGACGTCGTCATCGCCACCAAGGCCTCGATGCGGGCGACGGCCAATCCCGGGACGCTGGACACCGAGCAGCACCGCATTGCCGTGGACGTCGAGATCGGGCCGCAGGCCGCCTCCATCGAATCACCGGAGTTCGCGGCCAGGCTGGCTGCCGCTCAACGCAAGTAATCCTGCGATTTGTGGAGTTTCAGCGGCGGTGAGCGCCGCTGAAACTCCACAAATCGCAGGTGCTCAGAGGTCGAGGAGCGCCAATTCGGGCGTCTCGATCAGTTCGCGAAGCTCACGCAGGAATGCGGCCAGCTCTGCTCCGTCGGCGACCCGATGATCGAAGGCGCACGTGAGCGTCATCGTCGGGCGGGCGACGACGGCACCGTCGACGACCACGGCACGCGGCTTGAGCGAACCGATGCCGAGGATCGCCGCCTCGGGGTGATTGATGACGGGCACGCCTTCGTCGAGGCCCAGTGCTCCGAAGTTGGAGACGGTGAACGTGGAACCCTGCAGTTCGGCGGGCTTCAGCGTGCCCTCCCTGGCCGCGGCGACCAAGCGGGCGACCTCGGCGGCCAACTCCCGGGTGGTCTTGGCCTGGGCATCGGTTACGACCGGTACCAGCAACCCGCGCGGCGCCGCCACCCCGATCCCGAGCTGGACGCCGGGGTGGACGTGAATGCGCGGGCCCGCGACGGTGTCCACCCAGGTCGAATTCATCCGCGGGTGACGGCCTAGCGCAACGGTCAGCAGCCGCAGCGTCAGCACGAACGGGGTGATGGGCTCGGTGGTGGCCTGAGCCAGCCGGTCGCGCAATTGCATCAACCGAGTGCAGTCGACCTGCACCGACGCATGCGCATCGGGAATCTCCCTGCGCGACAGTGACATTCGTCGGGCCATTTCCAGTCGAACCCCGCTGACCACGACGTCCTGCTGGCTGGGCCGTTCTGCCGCTGCGAGCACGTCGTGGCGCGTGACGATGCCGTCGGGGCCCGAGCCAGGGGCCACGGCGGCCAAGTCGACGTCGAGCTCGGCGGCCAGCTTGCGCACCGGCGGCTTGGCCCTTGGCCGATCCGGGGCAGGCGGACGCCTGGTGACGTCCGTGGCGGTGTCGGTGCCGTAGCCCACCAGCACCGGCTGGCGCCCAGCGGCGGGGGCTTCCGTCGCAATGCGGACCAAAAGCGTTCCCACGGATAGGGTTTGCCCTTCCGCTCCGCCGAGTTCGACGATGCGGCCCGGGTACGGACTGGGTAGCTCGACCTCGGCCTTGTTGGTCTCGACGGTGCACAGCACCTGGTTCAGCGTGACTTCGTCCCCGACGGCCACCTGCCAGCCGGTGATCGTGGCATCCTCCAACCCCTCCCCCAGATCGGGTACCAGGAAGTCGCGCATCGTCGGTTCGGTCATGGCTGGCTCATCGCCTTCTCGACGCAGTCCAGTAGTCGGTCGACTCCGGGCAACCAGAGCTTCTCCAGCCGGGCGGGCGGGTACGGCGTGTCGAATCCGGTGGCGCGCAACACCGGCGCCTCGAGGTCGTAGAACAGCTCTTCCTGAATGCGGGCGGCCAACTCGGCCCCGAAGCCCAGTGTGCGCGGGCCTTCGTGCATCACCACCGCCCGGCCGGTCTTGCGTATCGACGTCGCGATGGTGTCGAAGTCCAACGGATTCAACGAGCGCAGGTCGATGACCTCCAACCCGTAGGTGGCGCTGACCGACTCGGCCGCGTTCAACGCGGTCGCCACCAACGACCCGTAGGTGATGACCGTGACGTCGTCGCCGGGTCTGCGCACTGCCGCGCGTCCGATCGGCGGCGCCGGCACGTCGGTGTCGACGACCTCGCGTATCCAGTACCGCCGCTTGGGCTCGAGGAATATCACCGGGTCGCGTTCGGCGATCGAATGCCTCAATAGCCAGTACGCGTCGGTGGGCGTCGACGGCACCACCACCTTCAGTCCCGCGGTGTGCAGCCAGTAGGACTCGGTCGATTCCGAATGATGTTCCACCGCACCGATTCCACCGAATGACGGAATGCGGATGGTGACCGGCATGTCGACGTCCCCGCGGGTCCGCGCGCGATACTTGGCCAGGTGGCTGACCATTTGGTCGAACGCCGGCGCCGCGAACCCGTCGAACTGGATCTCGGGCACTGGGACGAAGCCCCGGATCGCCATTCCGATCGCGATTCCAACGATCGCCGATTCCGCCAGCGGCGTATCGAAACACCGTCCATCGCCGAATGTTTCGGCGAGTCCCTCGGTCACGCGGAAGACGCCGCCCAACGTGGCGACGTCCTCACCGAACACGAGCACCCGGTCGTCGCCGGTCATCGCGTCGCGCAGGGCGCGGTTGATCGCCTGGGCCATCGTGGACGTCGTGGGCACAGGGCTGGCGGCATGCACCAGTCGCGCGACGGCCTCCAGGTCGCCGTCCTGGCGGCCGTCGTGCGGGTCGGGCCCGTCGTCGCCGAACATTGGAGGCCGTTCGATGAGTTGGGTCATGTCACGCCTCCTTCGCCAATTCGACTGCCAGCTCGTCGCGCTGACGCGCGAGCTCGGGGGTGATGTCGCGGTAGACGGTGTCGAAGACCTCGGCGACGTCGAGGTCGGGTTCGTCGATGACGGCCGTGCGCAGTTCGGAGCGCAGCCGGGCCGCCCGGGTCGTAACCCGTTCTTCGAGCCGTTCGCTCCAGACCCCGACGGATTCCAGGTAGGTGCGGTAGCGGGTGATGGGATCCCTTGCCCGCCAACGCTGCACCTCGTCATCGCTGCGGTAGCGGGTGGGGTCATCCGACGTGGTGTGCGGACCCATCCGGTAGGTCACCGCCTCGATGAGCGTGGGACCTCCTCCGCCGCGGGCCCGCGCCGCGGCGGCGGCCATCACCGCGTAGCAGGCGAGTACGTCATTGCCGTCCACCCGGATCCCCGGCATGCCGTATCCGATCGCCCGGTGCGCAATCGACGGCCCGGCCAGCTGGCGGCTCGCCGGAACGGAGATGGCCCACTGGTTGTTCTGCACGAAGAACACGCACGGCACCTTGAACACCGACGCCAGGTTCATCGCCTCGTGAACGTCGCCCTCGGAGGTGGCACCGTCGCCGAGGAAGGCCACGGTGACCGAGTCCTCGCCGAGTCGTTCGGCGGCCATGGCCGCGCCGACCGCATGCAGACCGTGCGTGCCGATCTGGATGGAAATCGGGGCGCAGCACTTCTTGGTGAACTCCAGCCCGCCATG
>JAHFVB010000599.1 GCA_023264755.1 Mycobacterium sp.
ACCGGACTGCAGGACGACTATCCCGCCGTGCTGGCCGACGTCGTACGCCGCGACCACCTGGATTCCACGCGGGCGGTGTCGCCGCTGCGGGCCGCAGCCGATGCCGTCATCGTCGACAGCAGCGACTGGACCCAGTCGCAGACCATCGCCCACGTGCTCGACCTGGTCGAGCAGCGCGCCGGGGCACGCCGATGAGTACCGGCACCAACAGCAGAGGGCAGCAATGACTGATTCCGACGGCACCTGGGTCGACGAGAGCGACTGGGAACTCACCGACGCACCATCCGACCTGCTCGCGGAGGTCGAGGAGGAGTATGCGCCGCCGCCCGTCGTGGCCGTGGTCGGACGACCCAACGTCGGCAAGTCGACCCTGGTGAACCGCATCCTCGGGCGCCGCGAGGCCGTCGTACAGGACATCCCCGGGGTGACCAGGGACCGGGTGTCCTATGACGCGAATTGGCTTGGCCGACGCTTCGTCGTCCAAGACACCGGCGGTTGGGAGCCCGACGCGAAGGGCCTGCAGCAGCTGGTGGCCGAGCAGGCCTCGGTGGCCATGCGCACCGCCGACGCGATCATCTTGGTCGTCGATGCCGTCGTCGGCGCCACGACGGCCGACGAGGCCGCGGCCAAGCGGTTGCAACGCGCGGGCAAGCCGGTGTTCCTGGCCGCCAACAAGGTCGACAGCGAACGAGTCGAAGCCGAAGCGGCGGCGTTGTGGTCGCTCGGACTGGGCCAGCCGCACCCCATCAGCGCCATCCACGGCCGCGGGGTGGCCGACCTGCTTGACACCGTGCTCGAAGCCCTTCCCGAGGCGTCGCAGGTCGCCTCCGGCGGCACCGGCCCGCGCGGCGTCGCCCTGGTCGGCAAGCCGAACGTCGGCAAGAGCTCGCTGCTGAACCGGTTGGCCGGCGACGAACGCTCGGTGGTCCACGACGTCGCGGGCACCACCGTAGACCCGGTCGACTCGTTGATCGAGTTGGACGGCAAGCTCTTTCGCTTCGTCGACACCGCGGGGCTACGGCGCAAGGTGGGCCAGGCCAGCGGCCACGAGTTCTACGCGTCGGTCCGCACGCGTGGGGCCATCGACGCGGCCGAAGTGGTGATCGTGCTGATCGACGCCTCGCAGCCGCTGACCGAACAGGATCAGCGGATCCTCACCATGGTCATCGAGGCCGGCCGGGCCCTGGTGCTGGCCTTCAACAAGTGGGACCTGGTCGACGAGGATCGGCGCCTGCAACTGGACCGTGAGATCGACCTCAGCCTGGAGCAGGTGCAGTGGGCGCAGCGGGTCAACATCTCGGCGAAGACGGGTCGGGCGGTCCAGAAACTGGTACCCGCGCTGGAGAGTGCGTTGGAATCGTGGGACTCGCGGATCTCCACTGGACGGCTCAACACCTTCCTCAAGGAGGTGGTGGCCGCCACACCGCCGCCGGTGCGTGGAGGCAAGCAGCCCAAGGTGCTGTTCGCCACCCAGGCCACCGCACGCCCACCGACCTTCGTGTTGTTCACCAGCGGGTTCCTCGAAGCCGGCTATCGCCGCTTCATCGAGCGCCGGCTGCGTGAGACGTTCGGCTTCGAGGGCAGCCCGGTCCGGGTGAACGTGCGCGTGCGAGAGAAGCGCGGGACCAAGCGCTAGCCACCGTCGCGCACCGGGACGCCCAAGGGGACGTCCAGGTGGCCTCGATAGGGTCAGGTGTGCCCGTAATCGACTTGATCCTCATTGCGTTGGCCGGGGTCGGCGCGGGCGCAATCAACGCCGTGGTCGGCTCGGGC
Organism: Mycobacterium sp.; assembly: GCA_023264755.1. GTDB lineage: Bacteria > Actinomycetota > Actinomycetes > Mycobacteriales > Mycobacteriaceae > Mycobacterium. The sequence goes on from JAHFVB010000599.1 coordinate 1,774, forward strand.
ACCCTCATCACCTTCCCGACGCTGGTGGCGCTGGGCTATCCGCCGGTCACCGCGACGATGTCCAACGCGGTCGGGCTGGTCGCCGGCGGCATCTCCGGCACCTGGGGGTACCGGCGCGAACTGCGCGGCCAGTGGGATCGGTTGCGTTGGCAGATCCCCGGCTCGTTGCTGGGGGCGGTGCTGGGGTCCTGGCTGCTGCTGCATCTGCCGGAGAAGGTCTTCGTCGCCGTCGTCCCGGTACTGCTCGTCGGCGCGCTGATACTCGTCGTGGTGGGTCCGCGGATCCAGGCCTGGGCGCGGCGCCGGGCCGACGCCGCGGGGCGCTCGCTGGAGCACGTGTCGCCCGGGCGGATGGTCGCCCTCGTCGTGGGTACCTTCGCCGTCGGCGTCTACGGGGGCTACTTCACCGCCGCCCAGGGCATTCTGCTGATCGGTGTCATGGGGGCGCTGCTGCCCGAGGACATGCAGCGCATGAACGCGGCTAAGAACCTGCTGTCGTTGTTGGTCAACGTCGTTGCGGCCGCGGCGTACACGCTGGTGGCCTTCGACCGGATCAGTTGGCTGGCGGCCGGGCTGATCGCCATCGGCTCGCTGCTCGGCGGATTCCTGGGCGCACACTACGGACGCCGGCTCTCGCCCAACGCGCTGCGGATCATCATCGTGATCGTCGGGCTCATCGGGTTGTACCGCCTGCTGGCGGTGTAGTGCTCAGAAGTGTTGTCCACCAGGGCACGATTCCACGCGGCGACGCGCGATCGGTGGCGGTTGGGATTGCGTGGCACCCCTACGGTAGGCTCACGTCCTGCTGCTGGTGATGCTGGCAGTGTCGCGGGCTGTGGCGCAGCTTGGTAGCGCACTTGACTGGGGGTCAAGGGGTCGCAGGTTCAAATCCTGTCAGCCCGACGTATGTGATGTCGCAGGACATCGGAATAGCCGTGGACCTTCTTTAGGTCTGCGGCTTTTTCCGTGTGGGGCCTTTGGGGGCTCCGGTGGGTTGGTAGTCCTTGGTGGGGTCGAGGGTGAGTTGG
>JAHFVB010000215.1 GCA_023264755.1 Mycobacterium sp.
CCTTCACCGTAGAACTCGACGAACTTGCCGACCACGCCGTGCTTGCGCAGCATGTCGGTCACGGTGAGCACCACGTCGGTGGCCGTCACGCCCGGCTTGATCTCGCCGGACAGCTTGAAGCCGACGACGCGGGGGATGAGCATCGACACCGGCTGGCCGAGCATGGCCGCCTCGGCCTCGATACCGCCGACGCCCCAGCCCAGGACGCCGAGCCCGTTGACCATCGTGGTGTGGCTGTCGGTGCCCACACAGGTGTCCGGGTAGGCCACTCCGTCGCGCACCATGACGGTGCGGGCCAGGTATTCGATGTTGACCTGGTGCACGATTCCGGTGCCCGGCGGCACGACCTTGAAGTCGTCGAAGGCGCCCTGGCCCCAACGCAGGAATTGATAGCGCTCGCCGTTGCGGGAGTACTCGATGTCGACGTTGCGTTCGAAGGCGTCGCGCTTGCCGAAGACGTCCACGATCACCGAGTGGTCGATCACCATTTCGGCGGGTGCCAGCGGGTTGACCTTGTTGGGGTCGCCGCCGAGGTCGCCGACCGCCTCGCGCATGGTGGCCAGGTCGACGATGCAGGGCACACCGGTGAAGTCCTGCATGATCACCCGGGCCGGGGTGAACTGGATTTCGATGCTGGGGTCGGCTTCGGGATCCCAGTTGGCGATGGCCTCGATGTGGTCCTTCGTGATGTTGGCACCGTCCTCGGTGCGCAGCAGGTTCTCGGCCAATACCTTGAGGCTGTAGGGGAGCTTCTCGGTGCCGGGGACGGCGTCCAGCCGGTAGATCTCGTAGCTTTCGTCGCCGACCTTCAAGGTGTCGTGCGCGGAGAATGAGTTAACTGAGTTCGTCTTGGAGGCCACTTCTACTCCCGGTGTAGTTCTCGCCGCGACGGGCTGTGTCGGCGGCGCGTGCGATCCTAACAGTACGCTTGTCCTGTATGCGGCTGCAGGCCGGCTCCAGTCTGGTCCCCAACAGCGTGTGTTGCCAGTCCACGCGCCCTTGCTGGCGTACCTTCGTGGGCGTGACGTCTCCGGGCATACCGCTCTACATTCCCGATCAGGTCTGCGGCACGGTCGGGTTGAATCCGATGACCACGCCGGTCGATGCGTGCATGGACAAGGTCGTGACGGAGGTCGGCAAGGATGGGGTGAGTGCGCCCGCGACGGCCGACCGGGCCGGCCTGGCCCAGGTCGTCACCGGCGCCAAGGCCAAGGGCATCGAGCTCAAGATCGTCGTGCTGCCCGAGAATCCAGGAATCGACACGCCGCTACGCGACATCGCCACTCAGGTGGGCCACGAATACCCGGGGGCGACGGTGCTCGTCATCAGCCCTACGTTCGCAGGCACCTACAGTCCGGTCTTCGACCGTGTCACGCTCGAAGCCGGCCAGGACGTGGCCAAGATTTCCGGTAACCCGGTGTCGGCCTCGCAGAATTTCGTGAATGAGCTGACGACGCCCCATTTTCCGTGGACGCCATTCACGATCGTGCTCGTTCTCGCGGTTGCCTTGGCGGCCGTCGTCACCCGCATGCTGCAGGTTCGCGCCAGGCGCGCGACGGCCGCTGAATCGCCTGCGCCGCCGACGAACTAGTGAATTGTCGCGATTTCGCGAATCGATGATCTCCATCGGATAACGCTTCGTCCAATTACATGTTTGTAATTCGTGACGAACGTTTCTTTGTCGCACGTTGTGACGTACGGTGCAGAAGATATCTGTTGTTGCAGTTGTGACTTGTGTGACCTCTGCAGCGCAGGCCTACGCCGAACCGTGCTCGCCACGTTTCGCGTCGAGCCCTAGGGAGACTTCAGCCGATGAGATGCATCTCGAGCCGCACCTCTCGCGACTCCGCGTCCCGGTTACTCGGCCGGGTCGGCATCGCCTCGCTCGCCTTCGGCGTGCTCTTCGCCTCGCTGATCGTCAATGGTCGCGGCAGCGCCTCCGCCGAACCGGGCAGCCCCGGTAATCTCGCCACGCTCGTCGCAGCCGTCGCCAACGCCAACCAGAAGCTGCAAGACCTCGGCGCTCAGATCCAAGGACAACAGGAGAGCATCAACAAGTCCCTGGTCGACGTACAGGACGCCCGGGACGCCGCCGCCGCGGCGCAACAGGAGATCGACGCGAGCCAAGCCGGGCTCAAGGCCGCCAACGCCGACATCGCGGCGGCCCAGCAGCGAATGGACACCTTCGCCGCATCGACCTACGTCAACGGCCCCTCGAGCTCGTACCTGACCGCCAGCGATCCCGCCGACGTGCTGGACACCGCGTCGACCGGGGAGACCCTGGCGATGAGCACGCAGCAGGCCATGAGCGACCTCTTGCGCGCCCGCACCGAACAGGTGAACCGAGAGTCGGCGGCCCGCCAGGCCAAGCAGAAGGCCGACCAGGCCGTCGCAGCGGCCCAGGCCAGCCAAGACACCGCAGTCGCCGCACTGACACAGGTGCAGCAGACGTTCGGGGCACAGCAGGCCGAGTTGGACCGGCTGACCGCCGAACGGGCGGCCGCGCAGACCAAGCTCGAACAGGTCCGGCAGTGGGCGGCCCCGGCGGGCAACGCGGGCCCCCAGGTGGCCCAGGCGGCGGCGTCCGCTCCGGCCGCCGCCAACGCGGCGGCGAACTGGGATCGCGACCCGGCTGCGGCCGCCGTACCCGGCAATTCCCGGTGGGACACCCAGTGGGACCCGACGCTTCCCGCCATCCCCAGCGCCTTCGTCAGTGGTGACCCAGTCGCCATCATCAACCAGCTACTCGGTTACGCCACCACGTCATCTCAACTCACCAGCCAGATGGGGCACAGCTTCCTACAGAAGCTTGGGCTGGTCCCGACCCAGAGCGGATTCACCAACGGCGCCATTCCTCGGGTGTACGGCAGGCAGGCCTCGGAGTACGTGATCCAACGCGCAGGCTCACAGATGGGCGTGCCGTACTCCTGGGGCGGCGGCACCGCGGCAGGACCCAGTCGGGGCATCGACTCGGGAGCGGGCACCGTCGGATTCGACTGCTCCGGCCTGATCCTGTACGCATTCGCCGGGGTGGGCATCAAGCTGCCGCACTACTCGGGTGCGCAATACGAGCTGGGGCGCAAGATTCCGGCATCGCAGATGCGCCGTGGCGACGTGATCTTCTACGGACCCGGCGGCGCGCAGCACGTGACGCTCTACCTCGGCAACGGGCAGATGCTGGAAGCGCCCTACACCGGCTCGAACGTCCACATCTCGCCGGTGCGCACCAGCGGCATGACCCCGTACGTCATCCGATACATCGAATACTGATGGTGGTTTCTTTGCCTTTGCCTTTGTCGCTCTTGCTGCACTCCCGTTCACTCCGGCGGGCCCACGTGCTCGCGCCACTGCTGTGTGCACTCGCGCTGATGTTCGGCGCCGCGGTGCCCGCGGTCGCGGATCCCGGTGACGGCCAATGGGATCCGACCCTGCCCAAGGTCGTCAGCGCCGGCGCGCCCGGTGATCCGGTGGCGATCGCCAACGCGTCCTTCCAAGCCAGCCAAATCGCGTTGCAGACCACGCAGAGCCTCGGTCAACAGTTCCTGTCCAGCATCGGACTGGGCGGGAAGGCGCCGTCGGCACTTCCGGGCGGGCGCGTCCGCGGGCCGCAGGCCATCGAGTACGTGATCCGGCGGGCCGGCTCCCAGATGGGCGTTCCGTACTCCTGGGGCGGGGGCGCGCTCAACGGCCCCAGCGCCGGGGTCGAAGAAGACGCGGGCAAGATCGGCTTCGATTGCTCGGGACTGACCCGCTACGCGTTCGCAGGCGTCGGCGTGCCGATCCCGAAGTACTCCGGCGATCAATACAACTCCGGGCGGCCGATCGCGCCGTCGGAGGCCAAGCGTGGCGACCTCATCTTCTACGGCCCTGGCGGCAGCCAGCACGTCGCCATCTTCCGGGGCGGCGGCCGGATGCTCGAGGCGTCGGGGAGTGCCGGAAAGGTCACCGTCAGCCCGGTGCGCACCGCGGGCATGTCGCCGCACCTGGTCCGGTTCATCGAATCCTGATGGGAACCTGATAGCTGGCGGGCGACGTCGACGGATTCCGAACTGCCTGGAATAGTTGTTGCAGAGCGTCCGCCGAGTGGCTCTGGTGCCACCAAGTCCATGCTTTCTGGATGCACGACGGAATAGAACAACGTGGGAGGAACTGAATGACGTCACCGAGTGGGCCGCCGCAGGGCGCCGGAGCCAATTCCGGTCCCGGTCCGGCGCAGGGTTACTCTCCCGGCCCCCAGCAGTCACCGCCGGTCGCCGGCGGACTGCAAGGCGAGGTGCACACTCTGGAGCGGGCGATCTTCGAGGTCAAGCGCATCATCGTCGGCCAGGACCTCCTGGTGGAACGCATGCTGGTCGGGTTGCTGGCCAAGGGGCACGTGCTGTTGGAGGGCGTGCCCGGCGTGGCCAAGACGTTGGCGGTGGAGACCTTTGCCAAGGTCGTCGGCGGCACGTTCGCCCGCATTCAGTTCACCCCGGACCTGGTGCCCACCGACATCATCGGTACCCGCATCTACCGGGCGGGCAAGGAGGAGTTCGACACCGAGGTCGGACCCGTGATGGTCAACTTCCTGCTCGCCGACGAGATCAACCGCGCGCCCGCCAAGGTGCAGTCCGCGCTTCTGGAAGTCATGGCCGAGCGCAAGGTGTCGATCGGTGGCCGGACGTTCCCGCTGCCCAGCCCCTTCCTGGTGATGGCCACCCAGAACCCCATCGAACAAGAAGGCGTCTACGCGCTGCCCGAGGCGCAGCGCGACCGCTTCCTGTTCAAACTCAACGTCGACTACCCGTCGCCGGAGGAAGAGCGCGAGATCATCTACCGGATGGGCGTCACCCCGCCCACTCCCAAGCAGATCCTCGGCACCGATGACCTGCTCCGGCTGCAAGGCGTGGCGGCCAACAACTTCGTCCACCACGCGTTGGTCGACTACGTCGTCCGCATCGTGACGGCCACCCGCGAACCCGAGAAGTTCGGCATGCCCGATGCCAAGGCGTGGATCGCCTACGGTGCCTCGCCTCGCGCCTCGCTGGGCATCATCGCCGCCGCGCGCGCCCTCGCGCTGATCCGCGGGCGCGACTACGTGATCCCGCAGGACGTCGTCGAGGTCATCCCGGACGTGTTGCGGCACCGGCTGGTGTTGACCTACGACGCGTTGGCCGACGAGGTCACTTCCGAGACCGTCATCAGCCGAATCATGCAGACCGTAGCCCTGCCGCAGGTGAATGCCATTCCGCAGCAGAATCATTCGGTGGTGCCGGCAATGCCCACCGCGGCGGCTGCGGCTACCGGTCGGTGACCGACTCGCCAAAACGGGCGGTCGACCTGCCGTCCCTGCAACGCGGCGAGATTCGTGATCCCGCGTTGTCGGCGGCGCTGCGCAAGCTCGAGCTCACCGTGCGACGCAAGCTCGACGGCGTGTTGCACGGCGATCACCAGGGCTTGATGCCAGGGCCCGGTTCGGAGGCGGGGGAGTCGCGGCTCTACCAGCCCGGTGACGACGTGCGTCGCATGGACTGGTCGGTGACTGCCCGCACCACCCACCCACACGTTCGGCAGATGATCGTGGACCGGGAGCTCGAAACCTGGATGGTCATCGACGTGTCGGCCAGCTTGGACTTCGGTACCGCCGGATGCGAGAAGCGCGACCTCGCCGTGGCGGCCGCTGCGGCGATCACGTTCCTCAACAGCGGTGGCGGCAATCGGATCGGTGCCGTGATCACCAACGGCGAGACGACCAAGCGGGTGCCCGCACTGTCGGGGCGGATGCACGAGCAACAGCTGCTGGGCACCATCGCCACGATGCCCAAGGCGCCGCTGGGCGTGCGGGGTGACCTGGCGACGGCCATCGACGCGCTGCGCCGCCCAGAACGCCGGCGGGGCATGGCCGTGATCGTCAGCGACTTCCTCGGCCCGATCAACTGGATGCGTCCGCTGCGGGCCATCGCGGGACGGCACGAGGTGCTCGGCATCGAGATCGTCGACCCGCGCGACGTCGAACTTCCCGACGTCGGGGAGGTCATCCTCCAGGACACCGAGTCCGGAGTCACCCGCGAGTTCACCATCGACTCCCAGTTGCGGTCCGACTTCGAACGGGCCGCCGCCGATCACCGGGCCGAGGTGGCCCGCACGTTGCGTCGTTGCGATGCGCCCCTGCTGACACTTCGGACCGATCGGGATTGGATCGCCGACGTGGTGAAGTTCGTGGCCAACCGGCGCCGCGGGGCGCTGCGATGAGCGCTTGCGCGAAGAGCCATGGGATCCCGATGAGCTCGAGCCAAGCCATGAGACTGAAATGACAAGCTGCACATGACTTTACCGTTGCTGGGGCCACTCAGCCTCTCGGGCTTCACCACGCCGTGGTTCTTCCTGTTCTTCCTGGTGGTCATCGGCCTGCTGGTGCTGTACCTCGTCGTGCAGCGGGCCCGGCAGAAGCGCGTACTGCGCTTTGCCAACATGGAGCTGCTCGAGAGCGTCGCGCCGAAGCGGTCCACGCGCTGGCGTCATCTGTCGGCGATCCTGATGGTGGTGGCGTTGTCGTTCTTCACCATCGCGATGGCCGGTCCCACCCACGACGTCCGGATCCCGCGCAACCGTGCCGTGGTGATGCTGGTCATCGACGTATCGCAGTCGATGCGGGCCACCGACGTCGCGCCGAGCCGATTGGTTGCGGCGCAAGAGGCGGCCAAGCAGTTCGCCGATCAGCTGACGGCCGGGATCAACCTGGGTTTGATCGCCTATGCGGGCACGGCCACGGTGCTGGTCCAACCGACGACCAACCGGGACGCCACCAAGGCGGCCATCGACAAGCTTCAGCTGGCCGACCGCACCGCCACCGGTGAGGGCATCTTCACCGCGCTGCAGGCCATCGCCACCGTCGGCGCAGTGATCGGCGGCGGCGACACCCCGCCCCCGGCCCGCATCGTGCTGATGTCCGACGGCAAGGAAACGGTGCCGTCCAACCCGACCAACCCGAAGGGCGCGTACACCGCGGCCCGCACGGCCCACGACCAGGGTGTCCCGATCTCCACGGTGTCGTTCGGCACCCCGTACGGCTTCGTGGAGATCAACGACCAACGTCAGCCCGTCCCCGTCGACGACGAAACGCTCAGGAAGATCGCCGAACTGTCCGGAGGAGAGTCGTACAACGCCTCGAGTCTGGAGCAGCTCAAGCAGGTCTTCACGTCGCTGCAGGAGCAGATCGGCTACGAGACGCAGAAGGGCGACGCCAGCGCGGCCTGGTTGCGGCTGGGGTCCCTGGTGCTCGCGCTGTCGGCCTTGGCGGCGTTGCTGATCAACCGTCGACTGCCTGGCTGAGCGCCTTCCCGGGGCGTGTGGCGCGCGGCCCACCGCAGCACCCCCGGCGCCGATCCGATTTCGGTCTGAGCTGGGCGAGACGATAGGTTGACCGTCATGCCGGACTTCGTATCGCGCTCCGTCCTCGTCACCGGTGGCAACCGCGGCATCGGTCTCGCGATCGCCGAGCGGCTCGCCGCCGACGGTCACAAGGTCGCCGTCACGCACCGCGGTTCGGGTGCGCCGGAGGGACTCTTCGGCGTCGAATGCGACGTGACCGACAGCGCGGCCGTCGATCGCGCCTTCACCGAAGTCGAAGCGCACCAGGGGCCCGTCGAAGTGCTGGTGTCCAACGCCGGCATCTCCGCGGATGCGTTCCTGATCCGGATGACCGAGGAGCGATTCGAAAAGGTCATCGACGCCAACCTCACCGGGGCGTTCCGGGTGGCGCAGCGGGCGTCGCGCAGCATGCAGCGCAACCGGTTCGGCCGGATCATCTTCATCGGTTCGGTTTCCGGCATGTGGGGCATCGGCAACCAGGCCAACTACGCGGCCGCCAAGGCTGGACTGATCGGCATGGCCCGGTCGATATCTCGGGAACTGTCCAAGGCCGGGGTCACCGCCAACGTGGTCGCCCCGGGCTACATCGACACCGAGATGACCCGGTCCCTCGACGAGCGGATCCAGGAGGGGGCGCTGCAGTTCATCCCGGCCAAGCGGGTCGGCACCGCCGCCGAGGTCGCGGGAGCGGTCAGCTTCCTGGCCTCCGAG
>JAHFVB010000600.1 GCA_023264755.1 Mycobacterium sp.
CAGCAGACCGGACTGGTGGTGCAAAGGGGTCAAGCAGTACACCGTGTCACCGCGGCCGAGGTTGGCCGCCGACGCCGTACCGAACGCGGACAGCGCCCACCGGAAGTTGGTGATCTGGCGGGCGACGAGCTCGCCACCGACGGTGGCGAACGCGATGTACGCCAGGTCCTTGGCGTAACCGGGATTCGGCCGATACCACCCCGGCAAGGCCACCACGTCGGGGTTGATCTGTTCCATGTCGACGTCGTCGGCGTGTTCCGGCAGGTCGAGCGCGCGCGCCTCGCCGCCGCCGAGCACCAGCACCCGCAGCGGCAGGTGTTGGGCGGCTTCGAGATTGACCGGATCAGCGATGACGTCGGATACGCCGCCCAGTCGGGCGGCCGCGATCAGGTCACCGTCGGGCGGCATCAACACGGCGACCGCACCCAAGCGCGACAGGGCCGCAATGGCGACGAGCGCGCTTGGCCTGGTCTCCATCAGCACCCCGACGCGCGCACCCTGCCGCACTCCGACGTCGATGAGGCCGCGGACGACGTTGTTGATGCGGCGATCGACGGCCTGGTAGGTGTGCACCCGTCCGTCGAACAGCAGGAATTCGCCGTCCGGGGTGGCCTCGGCCTGCTCGCCCAGCACCCGCCCGAGCGAGATGCGGGTGTGGTCGTTGATCTGGCCCAGCCGCGCCAACCGAGGCAGCGTGCGAGCGGTTTCCGCGACCAGGGCCCGCGCCGACTTGTTCGCCGCGACCAGCGCATCGGCCGCCGTTCGGGCCAGGCTGAACGTCAGTTCGGTGGCGGCGGCCGCACTGTGCGCCACCCGTGAGGTGAACGGCACGCCGCTGTCGCCGAGCTCGGCAGACTGCAGGGCCATCGGCACCACCATGTCCGGCAGCTCGCCCTTGCCGTCCAACCAATTGACCCAGCTCGCGACCGTCGGCCAACTCTGGGTGGCGGCCTTCGAGCCCACCACCAGACCGAAGTGCCCCGCGCGGATGAGGTATTCGTAGACCTCAGCCCGCGGCGCCGCACGCTTGATGCCACGGACCGCGGCCGGTTGGCCGATGTCGTCGACCTCTCCGACGATCGCCAGAATCGGGCAGTCGATGTCGCTGAGCGTGACGAGGTCACCGCGGATGGAGAAGCCGCCGCTCATCATCCGGTTGTGCGCGATGAACTGTTTGAGCAGTTCGGCGATCGCCGGTCCGGACCAGGCGATCCAACCCTCGCTGGACAGGAAGCGCCGCTGTTGTTCCCGAGGTAGCAGCGCCTCGCGGTCGTGTAGTTGCCGCACGAAGTCGAGCCGCGACTGGGCCGTCTTGAGCGGATCGAGCATCTGGAACCCCGTGCGCGCCAGCCAACCCGGCACGTCGATGCGACTGAACACGTGATCGGCCATGAAGTCCGCCGCGCCGGCCGCCAGCCCGGCCGGCAGGTTCATCGGCAACGCCGCCAGGGTGTCCACGGGCGACCCGAAGGCGATGATGCTCGCGAGATCCTTCGAACGCCGGTAAGCGGCGGTTTGATAGCAGAACATCCCGCCCTGCGAGTACCCCGCCAGGTGGACGTCGCGTTCGGTGACCTTCTTGACGGTGTCGATGGCCTCGCTCAGCGCGACGACGTGATCGGCGAGGTTGCGGTCCATGCCGCCCTCGATCTTGTCGGGCGAGCCGAAGTCGATGACCCACGGATCGATGCCGGCTTCGTGCAGGATGCCGACGGCGCCCTCGGCTCGGGTCACGTCCCACATGTCGGCCGACATCATCATCGGGTGCACCATGAGCACCGGCGTCCCGGCGGGCTTCGCACCAGGTCGGCTGTCCGGCGGAAAGTACCGGCGCAGCCGGTACATCGGCACGCTCTCCACGATCTGGAACGGCGACGGCACCGCCCCGGTCTCGAGTCCGCCGTAGCGCAACACTTCCAACCCGTTCTGGGCGGTCGCCACCAGGCGGCCGACCGGTCGGGTGAATGCCGAGAAATCGACCACTGCGCTCCCCTTGTTGCAGGCCAGAATCCCCCGATTCCAGAGGCCATCATGGCATAGCGCCGCAGGTGTCCCGCGCCGATTGCCATGACGCCGACATTCGCCCGGCCCCCTATGATCAGCGCCTGATGGCCAACCTAATCAACCTCGAACGCGTCACCGTGGGCTTCGGTACCCGCATCCTGCTCGACCAAGTCAGCCTCGGCGTTGAGGACGGCGATGCGATCGGCGTCGTCGGTCGCAACGGCGACGGCAAGACCACGCTGCTGGAAGTGCTCACCGGCACCCGGGCGCCCGACTCGGGTCGCGTCACGCACACCTCGGGGCTGTCGGTTGGCTACCTTCACCAATCCGACGACTTCGCTGCGGACGCAACGGTTCGCGACGTGATCGTCGGCGGACGGCCGGACCACATCTGGGCCGCCGAGGCCGACACCCGCGCCGTCGTCGAGAACCTGCTGACCGAAGTCTCGCTCGATCGTCAGGTCAGCCAGCTCAGTGGCGGAGAGCGCCGCCGCGTCGCACTGGCCGCGGTGCTCTTGACCGGCCACGACGTCGTGGTGCTCGACGAACCGACCAACCATCTCGACGTCGAGGTGATCGGCTGGCTGGCCGGCCACCTGACCCGGCAGCGGCCCAAGGCGTTGGTGGTCGTCAGCCACGACCGGTGGTTCCTCGACGCGGTGTGCACCCGCACGTGGGAGGTGCACGGCGGCGCCGTCGACGCCTACGAGGGCGGTTACGCGGCGTACGTGTTGGCCCGCTCCGAGCGTTCACGGGTGGCCGCCGGAACCGAGGCGCGCCGGCGCAACCTG
>JAHFVB010000216.1 GCA_023264755.1 Mycobacterium sp.
AGGACTGGTGCACCTCGACCTGGGCAAGTCGTATTCGTTCCAGGCTCCGGCATTCGACGTGGTGCTCTCCAGACTGCCGTACACCATCACCCTGGCCGCCGCGGCAATCCTGCTCACCACCCTCGTGTCGATCCCGCTCGGCATTTGGATGGCCCGCCACGCCGACACTCGTCGCGAACTGGCCGCCAACGCCGTGACCATCGCCGGGCAGTCCATGCCCGACTTCTGGACCGGGCTCATGCTCATCACGGTGTTCGCCGTGCTGATTCCCGTCCTGCCCCCGGCCGGCTTCACCACGTGGTCCAGCCTGATCCTGCCCACCGTCACCATCGCGGTGCTGCAGGTTGCGCTCATCTCTCGCATGGTGCGCCGGGAAATGGTCGGGGCGTTCCTGTCGCCCTACATCACCGTCGGCCGCTCACGCGGCGTGTCCGAACGCGAACTCATCTGGCGTTATTCGTTGCGCAACTCCGCAATTCCCGTGCTGACGGCCCTCGGTACCCGGTTCGCTTCCATGCTCAACGGCGTCGTCGTGGTCGAGGTGGTCTTCGCCTGGCCTGGTGTCGGCTCCCTAGTGGTGCGCGCCTTGGAGACTCGCGACTATCCGCTCATCCAAGCCACCGTGCTCGTCACCGCCGTCCTGGCCATCCTGGTTCAGTTGCTGGTCGACCTCTGCTATCCACTCCTGGACCCGCGGGTCCGCCTCGGAAAGGGACGTGCCAAATGACCAGCGCCACCACATATGTCATCGACGCACCCGCACAGCCGAGACCGTCGGCGGTCACCACCCGCGACATCGCGCGCGCCGGTGCCACCCGGCGCAACCGCGACAGCCGCATCAAGATCTGGGTGGGCACCATCGCCGTCCTGATCGTCGTCGCCCCGGTCGCATTGGCCCGCATCCTGCCCCTGCCCTCCCCCGATGCCACCAACCTTGGCGCGCGCCGACTCCCGCCGCTGACCGACGGTCACCTGTTCGGCACCGACCAACTCGGCCGCGACCTGTTGGCGCGCGTGCTCTACGGCGGCCAGGTGTCCCTGGTCATCGGCGTGCTCGCCGTGCTGGTGTCCGGGATGATCGGGCTGACTCTTGGCGCACTAGCCGGCTACCGCGGCGGTTGGACCGACACCGTAGTCAGCCGCCTCCTCGAAGCGCAGTTGTCGCTGCCACTGCTGATGATGTTGCTGCTCGTGGTCGCGCTGTTCGGCCCGTCCATTCCGGTGATCACGTTCGTCATCGCCATCGCACAATGGCCCGAAATCGCCCGTCTCACGAGATCGTTGACCCTGGTCGAGCGAGAGAAGCCCTACATCGCCGCCGCGCACGTGCTGGGATTGGGCAACGTCGCCATCTTGGCGCGCCACATCGTGCCCAACATCGTCAAACAGGTATCGCTGGTCGTACTGCTGCTGCTGGCGCAAGCCGTCCTCTTGGAGAGCGCGCTGTCCTTCTTGGGGGCCGGCCCCCAACGGCCCTTCGCCACGTGGGGTCGCATCATCTCCGACGGGAAGGACTACGTCACCACCTCCTGGTGGCTGGTCACCTTGCCGGGCCTGGTCATCGCGCTGCTCGTCGTCGGCGTCAACCTGCTGGGCGACGGCTTGCGCGACCACACCGGCGAGCCGAGGACCGGCCTGCTGAAACTGATCCCGCTGCGCAGGAAGGACAAGTGAGATGGGCAGCCTGTTACGCGTCGAAGAGCTGCAGATAGAGCTGATCACCGCGCGCGGACTCATCCGCGCCGTCGACGGCGTGTCATTCTGCATCGATGCCGGTGAAACCGTCACCATCATCGGCGAATCCGGGTCCGGAAAGTCCACCACCGCCATGGGCATCCTTGGCCTGCTACCCACCGACCTTGCCGTGCTATCTGGACGCGCCAGCTTCAAGGACTGCGAGATCCTCGGCGATGCCGCAGCACTGGAGAAGGTCCGTGGTCGCCACATCGCACTCATCCCTCAAGATCCGATGACCGCGCTCAGCCCGGTCCACACCATCGGATCCCAGTTGCGCGACGCGATCCGCAACAGCGGCGTCACCGGTCGATCTGCTCAACGCGCCCGAGCGATCGAACTGCTCGATCAGGTCCACATCCCCAGGCCCGCAGAGCAACTCACCAAGTATCCCCACCAGCTGTCGGGCGGCATGCTACAACGCGTCCTGATCGCCGCTGCGTTGGCGGCCGGACCCGAGCTCATCGTCGCCGACGAACCGACCAGCGCGCTGGACGTCACGGTGCAGGCCAGCATTCTCGATCTGCTGTTGGAACTACAGGAACGCACCGGGGTGGCCATGCTGATGATCACCCACGACCTCGGCGTCGCCCGGCTGATGTCGGACCGCATCTTCGTGATGAAACAGGGTCGGTTCGTCGAAGGCGGCAATGCCGATGCGCTGCTGGGCAATGCCCAAAGCGCCTACACCAAACGACTACTCGACTCCGTCCCCCGCCTGGACGGCCACCACGGAATAGAGGTACCGGTATGACCGAACCACTGCTACGCATCGAGGACCTCGTCGTCGACTATCCCGTCGCAGGCGGAGCGTTCCGCGCGCTCGATTCGGTTAGCCTCTCCGTCGACAAGGGGACCTGCCTGGCCGTAGTCGGCGAATCCGGCTGCGGCAAGTCCACACTGGCCAAGGCCATCGTGCGACTGGTGCGGCCGACCTCCGGCCGGCTATGCATCGACGGCGTCGACATCGCAGGACTGTCCGAGCGGAAGCTCAAGCCCTACCGCACCCGGATCCAGATGGTCTTCCAAGACCCCTACGGGTCGCTGGACCCGCACCTGTCCGCCGTCGACACCGTCGCCGAACCCTTGCGCCTGCACGGTGTGCGCAACAAACGTGAACGCCTTGCGCGGGCCGCGGCGCTCATCGACCGCGTGGGGTTGCCCAGCACCGCGTTGTATCGCAAACCGGCTGAGTTCTCCGGCGGTCAGCGGCAACGCATCGGCATCGCCCGCGCCCTGGCCAGCGAGCCCGAGCTGCTGGTCTGCGACGAAGCGACCAGCGCGCTCGACGTATCGGTCCAAGCCCAGGTACTCGACCTGTTGCGCGAAATCCGCCACGACACCGGTCTGACGTACGTCTTCATCTCCCACAACCTGGGAGTGGTGCGGGAGATCAGTGACACGATCGTCGTCATGAAGGCCGGATGCATCGTCGAATCGGGCCGCACCGCACAGGTTCTCGCCAAACCGAATCACCCGTACACCGCCGCCCTGCGGGCCGCTGCGCTCGATCCCACCACCATGGTCGGGGTGAAGCCCCGCGACGTCGTCGCGCGGCTGGGCTCGGCCGCCAGTCCGACCGTCCTCTCCCAAGGAGCCGCCTGATGGCCGAGCTCGACCTCACCCGCCCCGTCCTGGGCACCATGACGTTCGGTGACACCGTCGATGCCCGTGTCGCCGGCGACATGGTCGACGCGGCACTCGCAGCGGGAATCACCCACCTCGACACCGCCAACGGCTACGCCGGTGGTGAATCGGAGCGAATCCTCGCCGAGGTGCTGCGCGGCCGCCGCGACGCGGTCACCCTGGCCACCAAGGCTGGTATCCCCCACCCCGACTCCGGCGGCAATGCCCCCCTCTCACCCGCCGGTCTGCGCGCGAGCATCGAGGGCAGCCTGGCCCGACTCAACACCGACCACGTCGAATTGTTCTATCTGCACCAACCCGACCGATCGACGCCTCTGCGCGACACCCTGACCACCGTGGCCGAGCTCGTCGCAGAAGGAAAGCTGGGCGCGCTCGGGGTGTCCAACTACGCCGCCTGGCAGATCGCGGAGCTCAATCACCTCGCCGACGAGGTGGGCGCTCCGCGCCCGGTCGTGGCCCAGCAGGTCTACAACCTGCTCGCCCGCCGCATCGAGGACGAGTACGCCGAGTTCGCCGCCGTGACCGGCCTGGTGACCATGGTGTACAACCCTCTGGGCGGTGGGCTGTTGACCGGGCGCCACAGCTTCGACGCCGATCCCTCCGAAGGCCGCTTCGGCGACTCCCGGCTCGCCGCGATGTACAGGGAAAGATATTGGAACACCGCGGTGTTCGACGCCATCACCGAGCTGAGCAACCTCGCCGACAAGGCCGGCACTCCATTGACGGCATTGGCCCTCCGGTGGCTGGTCAGTAAACCCACTACGGGTCCAATCCTGCTCGGCGGCTCGAAGGTCAGCCACCTAGAGAGCAACCTCGCGGCCATCGCCGCCGGCCCTCTCGACGACGAGATCGTCACCGCTTGCGACGACATCGGCGCGGCCCTGCATGGCGCCATGCCGAACTACAACCGTTAGGAAGACGTTCATGACCGCAAGTGAATTCGCCGCCCGACTGCGCCGACGCGAGCGCCGCCTCGGTTACTGGTCGGTGCTCGATTGCCCAGTGGCCCACGAATGGATTGCCCACGTCGGATACGACTATCTCGCCCTCGACCTGCAGCACGGGTTGATCGGCTACTCCGGCATGGTGGCCGGACTCACGGCCATCGACGCCGCCCGCGGCCCAGTCGGCGTGGTCCGCGTCGAAGCCAACGACCCCACCCCCATCGGGCGCGCGCTCGACGCGGGAGCGGCCGGTGTCATCGTGCCGCTCGTCGATACCGCCGACGAAGCCGCTCAAGCGGTGGCCGCCGCCACCTACCCGCCCACCGGCATCCGATCCTATGGGCCGATGCGTTCCCAGCTTCGTATCGGACCCACCCCGGCAGTCGTCAACGAAGACACCGTCGTACTCGCCATGATCGAAACCCCGTCAGGTCTCGACAACGTCGAAGCCATCTGTGCCACAAAGGGACTCGCTGGAGTTTACGTCGGACCTTCGGACCTACGCATCGCCGTCGGCGGTGCCCACTCCCAAGACCCGGCCGTCGACGACGAGTTCGAAGCCGCGCTGGTGCGCGTTCGCGAGGCGGCGGCAGCCGCGGGCATCGCCGCGGGCATTCACACCCCCGACGGTGCCACCGCCTCCCGCCGACTGGCTCAGGGCTACACGTTCGCCTCGGTGGCCGCCGACGTGGTTCACCTCAAACTCGCTGCCGCCGCCCACCTGAAGGCCGCAACCGAAGGACTCTGAGCACACTTGGCGCCGTTGGGCATGGTTGCCCCTTGGCGACGGCTTCGGCGGCCGCGGGACGGCGGCGGGCAATGGTTCGCGCATCCGGCTCCCATCGATCGCGATCGACCAATCGAGTAGTGGACTACGCATGCGCCTACGTCGTGTGCGAGTCAGGCTGACCGCGCCGGCCTGAGCTGCTGCCGGCGGGGTGGGGGCACAATGACACGACGGTTGACCGGCGACCGTTCCGATGACGTTGTTCATCAACGTGTTTCGCCTCCGAACGACGTCGATGATGGAACGCCCTCCGGCGTCGAGTTGTGGGCACTCCGGATTCTGGACTCGCCACGAATACTGGCAGGCACTCAATGCATTGGCGGCCCGCATCGATTCGTCCACCGAAGCGTCGCCGTCACCCGTCCCCGCCGAAGGTGAACGTCTCGATACCAGTACGCCCCTCAGTGCTGGGATGGAGCTCTACAGGCTCCCGGGCTCGGGGGAATGAGCTGGCGTCCGCACGCTGGATTCGGAGTCGAGTAGAGCGCTACTCGCGCCACCCGCCCCAGCGTGAACCAGTGTGAACCAGTGTGACGGCAACGCAAACGCAGCAGGTGGCGCTGCCCGCGCCGCTACGAAGCACAAGACAAGAGGGGGCAAGACCATGGCGGGTTCAGACACCGCCCCGGCCGCCGCGGTGGCGGATGTCGGGGCCCAAGGCACGTGGGAGGTCTTACCGTTCAGTTCCGAGGTACTCGCCGTACATGCCGTGCTGATGCACACCGGCAGGGTGCTCTTCGCCGCCGGTTCGGGCAACAACGACGTCCGCTTCCACAGCAACGATTTCGGCAACACCGCCAAGCAGGTCTGGACCAGCGTGGTGTGGGATCCGGCGGTGTCCCCGGCCGACGGGACCGACCGCAACTTCGCTCACCCCGACACCATGCGCGACACCACCGGCAAGGTCGTGGACTTCTTTTGCGGTGGCGAGACGCCGCTCGTCGACGGCCAAGTGCTGTGCACGGGAGGCACCAACGACTACGACGGGCCAGGCAAGGCGTTCGCCGGTCGCGCTGACACTCTGCTGTTCGACCCCACCACCAACCAGTGGGCGGCCACACGCCCGATGGCGCACGGCCGCTGGTACCCGTCGGTCATCACCCTCGGGGACGGACGCACCCTGGCCGCGGCCGGCCTCGACGAGAACGCCCACGGCCTTCGCAACAAGACTTTCGAGACGTTCTTTCACCCCGCCGACTACTGGCAACAGCTGTCCCTACCCGCCGGGTTCGACGGTGTGCCGCTTTACGCGCACCTCTACCTGCTGGCCGACGGGTCGGTCTTCTATGCGGGCGGCCACATGGACGACGACCAACAGGCCCCCGTACGACTCGACCTCACCCGAAGCCCGGCGACGGTCACCGGTGTGGCCGGGCTGTCCCGGGTCGAGGCACGAGACCAATGCGCCAGCGTCCTGCTGCCGCCCGCCCAGGACCAGAAGGTGATGATCATCGGCGGCGCAACCGGAGAGAAAACCGAGGCGATCGCCAACGTCGACGTCATCGACTTCACCCAGCCCAACCCGACCTACCAACCGGTGACACCGATGCACGAGGGCCGCATCCACCTCAATGCCACCCTGCTACCCGACCGCACCGTGCTGATCACCGGGGGCTCACATCAACGCGAGCAGGCCACCGTGGCCACCAATCGCGCCGAGCTCTTCGACCCCGCACATCCCGAACGGGGTTGGGTCCAGCTCGCCGCGGCCACAGTGCCCCGGCTCTACCACTCCGTTGCACTGTTGCTGCCCGACGCCCGGGTCGTCACCGCATGCGGCAACCCCGAGCGGGGCCAGCACGTCGCCTGGGGGCAGGACGCTCCCAACGAGGAGCTGCGCTTGGAGATCTTCTCCCCGCCATACCTCGATCCCACGCGCGGTCCGCGCCCCACCATCGGCGACGTCCCCGTCGAATGGCGCTACGGGCAATCGGTCACCGTCGTCACGGCCGATGCCCCCCACCTTCGCGACGTCAGCCTGGTCCGCCCCGGCGCCACCACGCACTCGTTCAACACCAGCCAACGATTGGTGGACCTGCCCATCACCGCACGCGACGGCGCGGGAGTCACGGTGCACGTCACCGACGAACCCAACCTCGCGCCTCCCGGCTGGTACATGCTGTTCCTCACCACGACCAATGGCGTTCCCTCCGTGGCCACGTGGGTGCACCTGGTCGGCGCGCCGGACGCTGCCCGACCCGACGACGCCTACGCCGCAGCGGTTCTGGACACCGCGGGCCTGGTCGCATACTGGCCGCTGGCAGAAAAGGGCGGCACCGTCGTCTGGGACATCGCAGGAACCCACCACGGCAGCTACCTGAACCATCCCATCCTCGGAAGCCCAGGTCCCGTCCAGCGCTCAGCGGTCACGTTCAATGGAATCGACGAGTACGCGTTGGTGCCGCGCGACGTCCGCAACGACTTCAGCCTGGAAGTGTGGTTCCGCAGTGACGGTGGCGGTGTCGGCCTCGACAACAGCCAATGGTGGCAGGGCGCCGGGCTGATCGACGGTGAAGTCGCCGGCGTCACCGACGATTTCGGCATCTCACTGGACGCCACCGGCGCCGTGTGGGCGGGCACCGGCAATCCGGACACGTCCATCCGCACGGGGCCAGGTCTCAACGACAACGCCTGGCACCACGTGGTATTCACCCGCGCCCAAAGCTCGGGGACACTGACGCTCTACGTCGACGGCTCGGCGGTCGCCACTGGTCGCGGGGGAACCCAGCCCCTGTTCGCAGCACCCGGGCTGCGGCTGGGTGCCCTGCAGACCGGGGTGAACTTCTACGCCGGTGCCCTTGCCGACGCCGCCATGTACGACACCGTCCTGTCCGCGTCGACCGTGGCAGCGCACTTCACCGCCAGATAGGACACCCCGCCGAAGGAGCCTCAACGCAGTTCCAGTGCCGCGTGGCCGCGACCGGGCCAATTCG
>JAHFVB010000217.1 GCA_023264755.1 Mycobacterium sp.
GGAGCCCTGATGCGCCGGGCCGCGTTCGGCCTGTCGGGCGCCATCGTCAGGGAGCTGCGGGCCCGTACCGGTGGCGTCGCCGGGCGCCGGGTGTGCGCGGTGGTCGGATCCGGAGACAACGGGGGCGACGCCCTGTGGGCCGCGACGTTCCTGCGCCGTCGCGGGGTGAGCGCCGCCGCGATCGTGCTCAATCCGGAACGGGTGCACCGCAAGGGGCTGGCCGCCTTCCTGCGCGCCGGTGGTCGCGTCGTCCAAACCCTGCCGCCGGCAACCGATCTGGTGATCGACGGGGTCGTCGGCATCTCGGGCAGCGGGCCACTGAGACCCGACGCTGCGGAGGTGTTCGCCACCGTCGACGCCGCGGGCCTGCCGGTGGTAGCCGTGGACATCCCCAGCGGGATCGACGTCCACACCGGAGCCACCTCGGGACCGCACGTGCACGCAGCCCTGACCGTGACGTTCGGCGGACTCAAACCCGTTCATGCCCTTGGTGATTGCGGCGAAGTCGAGCTGGTCGACATCGGACTCGACCTACCGGACACCGACCTGACGGCATTCGAGGCGGCCGACGTCGCCGCACGCTGGCCGGTGCCCGGGCCACACGACGACAAGTACACCCAGGGTGTGACGGGCGTGCTGGCGGGCTCGGCGACCTACCCCGGAGCCGCGATCCTGTGCACCGGGGCAGCCGTAGCCGCCACGTCGGGCATGGTGCGCTACGCGGGAACCGCCGCCGCCCAGGTCGTCGACCACTGGCCGGAAGTGATCGCCACGTCGAACTTCGCTGCCGCAGGCCGCGTTCAGGCCTGGGTGGTGGGACCGGGGCTGGGCACCGACGAGGCCGGGGCCGCGGCGCTGAGGTTCGCACTCGACACCGCACTACCGGTGGTCGTCGACGCCGACGCGCTGACCATCCTGGCCGCCCATCCCGAGCTACTGGCCGGCCGCCACGCGTCCACGGTGCTGACCCCGCACGCCGGCGAATTCGCCCGGCTGGCGGGCCATCCGCCGGGCCCGGACCGCGTCGCAGCGACTCGCCAGCTGGCGGCCCGCTTCGGCGCAACCGTGCTGCTGAAGGGCAACGTCACCGTCATCGCGGAACCGGACGGCGGCGCCCGGCTGAACCCTGCGGGCCAATCCTGGGCGGCCACCGCCGGCTCCGGTGACGTGCTGTCCGGCATCATCGGCGCGCTGCTGGCGGCGGGCCGGGCTCCGGGCGAGGCCGCCGCGATGGCGGCGTTCGTCCACGCCAGGGCGGCCAACGCGGCGGCCGCCGAACCTGGGCCCAGGCCTGCACCCACGTCGGCTTCGGGAATCCGGGGTCACATCCGTTCGTCAATCGCGAAGCTCTAGGAAGGACAACACATGTCAGCCAGGCATACCCAGGCGCCGTCCATCGCCCCGGCTTACACCGGGCGGTTCTCGATGGCATCGGTTCCGACGCTGAGGCTGCCCGACGATTCCATGGAACCCCAGGCCGCCTACCGGTTCATCCACGACGAGCTCATGCTCGACGGCAGTTCCCGGTTGAATCTGGCGACGTTCGTCACCACCTGGATGGATCCCGAGGCCGAGAAGTTGATGGCCGAGACGTTCGACAAGAACATGATCGACAAGGACGAATACCCCGCCACCGCAGCAATCGAACAGCGTTGTGTGTGCATGGTCGCCGACCTCTTCCACGCCGAGGGGCTGCGCGACGACGACCCCAGCAGCGCCATCGGCGTGTCGACGGTCGGCTCGAGCGAGGCCGTCATGCTGGCCGGGCTGGCGCTGAGCTGGCGGTGGCGCCAGCGGGTCGATCCCGAAGGCAAGGGTGCTTGGCGCGACCGCAGGCCGAATCTTGTGATGGGCTCCAACGTCCAGGTCGTCTGGGAGAAGTTCTGCCGCTACTTCGACGTCGAACCCATCTACCTTCCGATGGAGGAGGGGCGCTACGTCATCACCACCGAGCAGGTGCTGGGTGCCGTCAACGAAGACACCATCGGCGTCGTCGGCATCCTCGGCACCACCTTCACCGGTGAGCTCGAACCGATCGCCGAAATCTGCGCCGCGCTGGACCAGCTCGCCGCGAGTGGCGGTGTCGACGTCCCGGTACACGTGGACGCGGCCAGTGGCGGCTTCGTCGTGCCGTTCCTGCACCCCGATCTCGAGTGGGACTTCCGACTGCCGCGAGTGGTGTCCATCAACGTCAGCGGCCACAAGTACGGCCTGACGTATCCGGGCGTCGGCTTCGTGGTGTGGCGCAGCGCCGAGCACCTGCCGGAGGAACTGGTATTCCGGGTGAACTACCTGGGCGGCGACATGCCGACGTTCACGCTGAACTTCTCCAAGGGCGGCAACCAGGTGGTCGGCCAGTACTACAACTTCCTGCGGCTCGGGCGCGCCGGCTACCGACAGGTCATGAACTGCTTGTCGCAAACCGCCAGGTGGCTGGGCGATCAGCTGCGCGACAGCGCGCACTTCGAGGTGATCTCCGACGGAGCCGCGATCCCGGTGGTCAGCTTCCGGCTCACCGGTGACCGCGGCTACACCGAGTTCGACGTGTCGCACGCGCTGCGGGCCTACGGCTGGCAGGTGCCCGCGTACACGATGCCCGACGACGCCACCGACATCGCCGTGTTGCGCATCGTGGTGCGGGAGGGCTTCTCGGCAGACCTGGCCAGGGCGCTGCGGGACGACCTGATCACCGTGTTGAAGAGCCTCGACGAGCTCAAGCCGAACGGACACTTCGACTCGGTGCAGCCGTTCGCACACTGACCACGGGCCGGGACATGAGCTGGCCCACTTCGGGCGTTCTGGGACAATCGAGGGGTCATGACAGTACATCCGACCGACCGCGCCATCGCCGCTGCTCAGGCGGTCATCGACCTCGACGCCATCGCCCACAACGTGCGAGTGCTCAAGGAGCATGCCGGATCGGCACAGGTGATGGCCGTGGTGAAGGCGGACGGATACGGGCACGGTGCCGTCCAGGTCGGCCGGGTCGCGCTGGCTGCCGGGGCCTCCGAATTGGGCGTCGCGACGCTCGACGAAGCGCTCGCGGTGCGCAGCGGGGGAATCACCGCGCCGCTGTTGTGCTGGATGCACGCCCCGGGGACCGACTTCGCGCCCGCGCTGACCGCCGACGTCCAGCTGGGCGTGTCCTCACTGCGTCAGCTGGGTGAGGTGCTCGACGCCGTCCACCGCACGGGCCGCACCGGCGTCGTCACCGTCAAGGTCGACACCGGGCTGCACCGCAACGGCGTCGGCCCCGCCGAGTTCGCGGACCTGCTCGTGGCGCTACGACGGGCCGTGGCCGAGGACGCGATTCGGGTACGCGGCCTCATGTCCCACCTGGCGTGCGGGGACACCCCCGACAGCCCCGTGAACGACCTTCAAGCCCAACGGTTCTCGGAGTATCGGGCCCAGGCCCGGGCCGCCGGCCTCGAATTCGAAGTCGCCCATCTGTCCAACTCGCCCGCCGCGATGACCCGCCCCGACCTCGGCTACGACATGGTGCGTCCCGGTATCGCGATCTACGGTCAGTCCCCGATCCCCGAGCTAGGCGACATGGGGCTGCGGCCGGCGATGACGTTGAAGTGCACTGTCGCGCGGGTTCATTCACTAAAGGCCGGGGACGGCGTCTCCTATGGCCACACCTGGGTCGCCGACCGCGACACCACCGTGGCGCTGATGCCGATCGGCTATGCCGACGGTGTCTTCCGCAGTCTTGGCGGCCGAATGGACGTGCTGATCAACGGTCGGCTGCGATCCAGCGTGGGCCGCGTCTGCATGGACCAGTTCGTCGTCGACCTCGGTCCGGGACCGGTCGACGTCAGCGAGGGTGACGACGCGATCCTGTTCGGCCCGGGTGACCAGGGCGAGCCGACCGCACAGGACTGGGCCGAGCTGCTCGATACCATCAACTACGAGGTCGTCACCAGTCCGCGGGGCCGCGTCACGCGGTGCTACCGCGACGGCGACGTGACGGAGTGAATCGGTTGAGCAGCGAAGGTCAGCGGCGCCGCGACGGCCGCATTCGCAACGCGCGGTGGTTGGCCGGTGCGGCGGGGCTGGCCGCGGTCGGCGGGCTCGCGGGTACGACGGTGGCGCGGTCGCTGACCCGCCGCGTGACCGCCGACGACCCCTATGCCGACGAGGACTTCTTTCTGATGGAGGCCGATCGGGGGTGCGTCGTCACCACCGCGGATGGGGTTCCGCTGGCGGTGCGTGAGGTAGGGCCGGCGGACGCTCCGCTGACCGTCGTGTTCTCCCACGGTTTCTGTCTGCACATGGGCGCGTTCCACTTTCAACGCGCCCGGCTCAGCGAGCAGTGGGGCGCACAGGTCCGCATGGTGTTCTACGACCAGCGCGGCCACGGGCAGTCCGGCGACGCTCCGCCCGACACGTTCACCGTCGAACAACTCGGCCAGGATCTGGAGGCCGTGCTGGCCGTCATGGCCCCGCACGGACCGGTCGTGCTGGTCGGCCATTCGATGGGCGGCATGACGGTGCTCTCCCACGCCCGGCAGTTCCCGCAGCGCTATCCCACCCGCGTCGTGGGGGCGGCGTTGATCTCCTCGGCCGCCGAGGGGGTGGCGCGCTCGCCGTTGGGGGAGATCCTCAAGAACCCAGCGCTGGAGGCGGCCCGGTTGGCCGCACGCTATGCGCCCAAGACCGTGCACCGCACGCGGGGCGCCGCCCGGGCGTTGATCGGCCCGGTGTTGCGGGCGGCGTCGTACGGCGACGCGAAGGTCAGCCCCAGCGTGGTGGCGTTCTCCGAGGCGATGATGCACGAGACGCCGATCGCCCTGGTCGGATTCCTGCACGCCCTTGAGGTGCACGACGAGACCGCCGGCCTGGCCGCGCTCGCCAAGGTGCCCACGTTGATCGTGTGCGGCGACCACGACCTGTTGACTCCGCAGGAGTGCTCCGAGTTCATGGCGGCGGCGTTGCCGAAGTCCGAGCTCGTGATCGTGCCCGGCGCAGGACATCTGGTCCAACTCGAGCAGCCGGAGGTCGTCGACGACGCGTTGGTGCGGCTGGTGGAGCGGGCTACCCCGTCGAAGCTCGTCGCGTTGACGCGGCGACTGCGCGAACGGGCCCGCAACCATGGGTGAAGTGCTCGAAGGCGTCGCCGAGTTGCCCACCGCCGAGGACACCCTCGCCTTGGGTGCGCGGCTGGGCGCCGGGTTGCGCGCCGGTGACGTGGTGGTGCTCTCCGGGCCCCTGGGGGCCGGAAAGACGGTGTTGGCCAAGGGTATCGCGAAGGCCATGGACGTCGACGGACCCGTGACGTCACCGACGTTCGTGCTGGCGCGCGTCCATCCGCCGCGCCGGGCCGGTGCGCCCGCGATGATCCACGTGGACATGTACCGACTGCTCGATCACCCCGGAGTGGACGTGCTGGCCGAGTTGGATTCACTCGACCTCGACACCGAGCTCGACGATGCCGTGGTCGTCGTCGAATGGGGTGAGGGGCTGGCCGAACGGCTCTCCGAACGGCACCTCGACGTCCAGCTGGAACGGACCAGCGACACCGAGCTGCGGACCGCGGTGTGGCGTTGGAGCCGACCGTGACGTCGCACGTGCTGGCCATCGACACGGCCACCCCCGCGGTCACGGCGGGCGTGGTGCGGCGCGACCCCTCCGGTGTGGAGGTGCTCGCCGAGCGGGTGACGCTCGATGCCCGGGCCCACGCCGAGCAACTGACGCCGAACGTGCTGCGGGCCATGGCCGATGCCGAACTCGCAATGGCGGACCTGGACGCGGTGGTGATCGGTTGCGGTCCGGGACCGTTCACCGGGCTGCGGGTGGGAATGGCCACGGCCGCCGCTTACGCGCACGCGCTCGGAATCCCCGTCTACGGCGTGTGCAGCCTCGATGCCATCGCGGTCGGTACGACGGGTGAGGTGCTCGTCGTCACCGACGCCCGTCGCCGCGAGGTCTACTGGGCGCGCTACCGCGACGGCCTCCGTGTCGACGGCCCGGCCGTCGCTGCGCCCGCCGACGTGCCAGGCGAGGCCGACTGGATCGCTGGCGCCCCGGATCACGTTGCGCTGTACGACCTTCCGCGCCTGGACCGCACGTACCCCACCGCGGCGGGATTGGTGCAGGCCGTCGACTGGGCGGCGGAGCCGGCTCCGTTGGTGCCGCTGTACCTGCGTCGACCGGATGCCAAGCCGACGAGTGAACGGGTGGTGCGCCGGTGACGGTCGGGTACGACGAGCTGACCGCCGCCGACGCCGAGGCCTGCTCCGAACTGGAAGCGCAACTGTTTCCCGGCGACGACCCGTGGCCCGCTTCGGCGTTCTGCCGCGAGCTCGAATCGGAGCACAATCACTACGTCGCCGCCCGCGTCGACGGTGAACTGGTGGGATACGCCGGTATCGCCCGCCTGGGCCGTAGAGCGCCCTACGAGTACGAGATCCACACCATCGGGGTAGCCAAGACCCATCAGGGCCAAGGCATCGGTCGCGCACTGTTGAGCCGGTTGCTGGACATCGCTTCCGGCGGTGTCGTATTCCTGGAAGTCCGCACCGACAACACGGCTGCCATCGGCTTGTACGAAAGCTTCGGCTTCGCCGTGGTCGGGGTACGCAAGCGCTATTACCGCGTCAGCGGTACCGATGCCTACACGATGCGCCGGGAGGCGACATGACGATGACCGCCCCCGAGTCGCGTTCCCGCCCGCTGATCATCCTCGCCATCGAAAGTTCTTGCGACGAAACGGGAGTCGGGATCTGCGAGTTGGGCTCCGACGGCTCGCTCACCCTGCTGGCCGACGAAGTCGCCTCCAGCGTCGACGAGCATGCGCGGTTCGGCGGAGTGGTCCCCGAGATCGCGTCGCGTGCCCACCTGGAAGCCCTCGGGCCGACCATGCGGCGGGCGCTCGCGACCGCCGGGGTGGACAAGCCGGACGTCGTCGCCGCGACGATCGGGCCGGGGCTGGCCGGTGCCCTGCTGGTGGGAGTCGCTGCGGCCAAGGCATATGCGGCGGCTTGGCAGGTGCCGTTCTACGCGGTCAACCACCTCGGCGGCCACCTGGCGGCCGACGTGTACGAACATGGCCCGCTACCCGAGAGCGTCGGGTTGTTGGTGTCGGGCGGTCACACCAACCTGCTACACGTGCGGTCACTCGGTGCGCCGATCGAGGAACTCGGCAGCACCGTCGACGACGCCGCCGGGGAGGCCTACGACAAGGTGGCCCGGCTGCTCGGGCTGGGCTACCCGGGTGGTCGGCCGCTGGACGAGCTCGCGCGCACGGGAGACCGGACGGCGATCGTCTTCCCGCGTGGCATGACCGGTCCCCGAGACGACCCCCATGCGTTCAGCTTCTCGGGGCTCAAGACTGCGGTGGCCCGCTACGTGGAGGCTCATCCGGAGGCGTCGACGGCCGACGTGGCGGCCGGCTTTCAGGAGGCAGTGGCCGACGTGCTGACGCTCAAGGCGGTGCGCGCGGCGACCGAGCTCGGGGTGTCCACCCTGCTGATCGCCGGCGGTGTCGCGGCCAATTCGAGGCTGCGCGAGCTCGCCGAACAGCGTTGTGCCGCAGCAGGGTTGACGTTACGGATCCCCAAACCCCGGCTCTGTACCGACAATGGAGCGATGATCGCCTCGTTCGCCGCCCACCTGATCGCAGCCGGTGCGGCGCCGTCGCCGTTGGACGTGCCCAGCGACCCGGGGCTGCCCGTGGTGAAGGGTCAAGTCGCGTGAGCTTCGGCCAGCACGCGCCCGGCGGCGCAGCGTCCAGCTGGGCGGACAAGCTGGCCGTCACCGAACTGCTGTATCGCTACAGCGAACTGATCGACGGCGGTGACTTCGACGGCGTGGGCGCGCTGCTGGGCCGCGCGACCTTCGGCGGGACGGCCGGGGGTTCGGCGTCCGGAGCCGACGTCATCGCCAAGCTGTTCGCGAAGACCACGCGGCGCTTCCCCGGGCATGGCAATACGCCGCGGACACGCCACCTGGTGCTGAATCCGATCGTCGAGCTCGCCACTGCCACCGACACCGCCACGGCGCGCTCGACGTTCTGCGTCGTGCAGAACACC
>JAHFVB010000218.1:0-3139 GCA_023264755.1 Mycobacterium sp.
CTCTGCCACAAGGCGGCGTGGGCCATCGACGAGCACGGCAACCAGAGCAAGGAAGCCCGGCAACTGGTCGCGATGATCAAGGCGGTCGCCCCCCAGATGGCGTGCAACGTGCTCGACCGCGCGATCCAGGTGCACGGCGCGGCCGGCGTCAGCGACGACACCGTGCTGGCCCGGCTCTACGGCTGGCACCGGGCGATGCGGCTGTTCGACGGGCCCGACGAGGTGCACATGAGGACCATCGCGCGGGCCGAACTCGGGCGCGAGCCTTCGGCGTTCGCGGCAGCGGTGACTCCGTAGTGCGATCCAGCGGCGGCGAACTGGTCGGCGCCTGGAACTTCCGCGACGTCGCGGAGGAGACGGGCATCCGTCCTGGCCGGATCTTTCGGTCTAGTGAGTTGAGTGCGCTCGAAGCCGGTGGTCGGGTGGCGATGTCGAACCTGGGCATTTCCGACGTCGCCGACCTTCGCTCGGAGCGCGAGCTCGAGCGACGCGGCCCCGGCCGGGTGCCCGAGGGGGTCGAGGTGCACCGGTTGCCGTTCCACGAGCTGTCGGCCAACCAAGCCGAGGCTCCCCACGAGAGCACCTTCGTGAAGTTGATGTCCGAGAAGTCCGACGACGAAGGGGTCGCGGCCGCGGCGGCTCGATTCATGACCGAGGAGTACGTGCGTTTCCCCACGCTCCCCGGCGCGCAACTCGCGGTGCGCCAGGTGATTTCGCTGCTGGCCGAGGGGCGCCCCGTCATCGCGCACTGCTTTGCCGGCAAGGACCGAACCGGGTTCACCGTGGCCCTGGTGCTGGACGCGGTGGGCGTGGACCGCGACGCGATCGTGTCCGACTTCCTGCGCAGCAACGACGCAGTACCCCAGCTTCGCGAACGCATCCTCGAGTCGATCCGCAACCGGACCACGGAGGTGCCGACCGACGAGATCGTCACGTTCGCAGAGGCCCGATTGACCGACGAGGTACTCGGCGTGCGCGAGGCGTACCTGGATGCGGCCCGAGGCACCATCGCCGAGCAGTACGGGTCATCGGCCGACTACCTGCAAGCGGTCGGAGTCAGCGCCGAGCAGGTGGCGCGGCTGCGCACGGCGCTGCTGGCGTAAGCCGGTCGCGGGTCAGTCGCGGGCCACTTCGATGTCGGAGACCAGCACGCGGACACCGCCGGTGGACAGGCGTCCCATCGCCTCGAAGAACGCGCCGGCCTCCGGCGTCGCGACGGCCGCGCTGGCGGCGGCGTAGTCGGGGTAGTAGAGGTCGATCATCCGGTAGGCCGGGGTCGGTGAGCCGTCCTCCTTGGGCCAGACCTTCGATGACTCGAAGCGAAGGTACCCGGGAATCCTGCGCGCCGCCTCCAATTGCTCTGCCCCATAGGCAGTTTCGAAGGCTTCCGGGTCGGTGGGGTTGTCGTAGATGACCGTGACCTTGGTTTCCGACATGAATTGCCTCCGATGCGCGCGGTGGGCCGAGCCGGTGCATCAGCCCCGACTCACGCTACCGCTCATCGAGTCCTTGTCGACCTTTGGCGTACCCGAGTGGTAGACGACGCCGTTGTCGATGCCGGAGAGCGTGACGGAGTCCACGGAGTCGACGGTGACGACCCCGTCGATCCCGTTCACCTGGAGCGTGGCGCAGTGCCCGTGGATGGTGACGTGGTAGTCGATTCCGTCGGTCGTGAGGTGGCCGCCGTTGCAGTAGACCGTGGTGTCGCCACTCACCGAACCGGTGCCGCCGGGGGCCAGCCTGGTAGCGAACAGCTCGTTGGAGATGCCGGTGCTGATGGCGACTGCGGCGGCCAGCCATCCGATGACGACCACCATCCAGACCAGCATCCCGACGAGCAGCCGGGGCCTGAGCCGTCCCACCCAGTTGCCGGTCTCGTCGCGGTCCAGGTCGTAGGCGAACGAGGACACGCACAGCGCCCGCTCCGGATGACGTTGATCGGCGAGGATCACCCCGTCGAGGTACTCCCGCCCGCTGACCTTGAGTTCCCCCTGGTGCCCGTCCAGCGTGTAACGCACCCTGGTCTTGGTGTTGCGCCCGCTCCACAACTCTCGTTTGACCGTCCAACCACGAGCTTGTGGAAGCCACACGTTCGACCAGGTGGTGCCGCTGTAATAGGTGGCGCGCGAGACGATCTCGGTGCCGGTGACGGTCGCGACCCGGCCCCACCTCAGCAGCGCCAACCGTTTGCGGGCCGTCCAAAACTGGTAGCCGTAGATGAGCAACAGGGTGGCCACCGCCGCCGGGGCGACCGTGCCGGGCTGCTCGATCCACAGCGCGATCGGCGCCATCGCCAGCAGGAACATCGCGAAGATGTACCACCAGCGGAACGGAAGCAGTTCGGCCAGTAGGAAGCTCACCGGGATTCGGCGCGGAGCGGCAGCGAGTCGGGTGTCGACCGCGGGCGCGGGCGGCCCGCCGGTGGCCGACCAGCTGGCGCCGAAGCTGGACCCCAGGTCAGTCGGGGTCGGGCCTGCGGTGAATCCGGCGGCTCGTTGCCGCGCCTTCGCCTCGGCAAGTTCGCGTTCCAGGTCGGCGATGCGGCGGGAGTCGGCGACCTGCTTCTCCAGGTCGGCAATCCGCTGCTCGGCGTCGTCGGCAGACGTCACGTGCGCAGTTTCTCATGGTGGCGGCGCCACCACCGATCGCTTGCCTGTGAATTTTCCGTGTGCTGTCGGCGGGGTCTTGAGCGCGGGGTGCTCGCGTGCCCGTCTGGTTCCGCAGGCAGCAACGCCCACCAGGCCCTTCCGTAGTTCTAGTCCGACGGCGCCCGCAAGGCCTCAGCTGAACTGCCCGCCTAACAGCGACAATGGCTCGGCGACCGCCGCCCTCCGGGGCCTTTGGCTCACTGCCCCCTTCCGGGCGGAAGCTGACCGCCCGGGCTGTGGATCGGCACGCCCGGGTTGTGGATCGGCACGCCCGGGTTGTGGATGGTGGCCCGCCTCCGACCGGAATCTCGCCGTTTTCGTCGGCGGCCCGTGATTCGGTTCACGGGTGACTCAATTGTGTTTGCGTGGAATCGAACTCCGCTATGCGCTCACGCTCTACCTCGGTCAACACGGTCCTCAGACCGTGCCCCAGCTGATCGATGCCCTGACCTACCAGGGCTTCGCGTTCGCAGGCCGACCATCAAAGGTGA
>JAHFVB010000218.1:3149-8032 GCA_023264755.1 Mycobacterium sp.
TACGGTCCCGGCTCGATGCCCCGCAGTACCGAATATCGCATCCATCAACGGGTGCTTGCGCTCCGTGCTCGCGCCCGCGGTGGTCCGTTGCCACTCGGTCGATGGGACGACGCAGACTGGTTCCACAGTTGACGTCGGCCCGCTTAGCGAGCGAATTCGGCTGTCCGCGTGGCACCTGGATTCGGCTGCCCGCGTCGCACCTGGATTCGGCTGCCCGCGTCCAACCGAATTCCGCTGCCCGCGTGGCACCTGGGTTCGGCTGCCTGCGTAGCACCTGGATTCGGCTGCCCGCATAGTGGCCACGGATCGCATTGTCGCTACTAGCTGGGCAACCCGAACGGCAACTCCAGCCGACTACGCCCGAGTCGACCACGCCCGAGCACACCAGCACCCGGCATTGTCGCTACTAGCCGGGCAACCCGCATTGCCTCCAGGTCAGCGCTAGAACGCCAACACCGCGACGACCCACACCATCGTCGCCGCCAGCGCGCCGGTCAGTTCCACCCCCACCGACAGCGCCACGCCCTTGATCGCGTGCACCGTCGAGGCCCACGCCCGCCGCTGATCGCGGCGCAGCGCCAGTTCCGCCAGATACACACCCAGCACGAACCCGAGGAGCAAACCGACCACGGGCACCACGAAGAAGCCGACGATGCCGAGCACGCCACCCGCGAGCAGACTCCAGGTTCCGACGTCGGCACTGCGCATCCTGCGGGCCGGCCACAGATACTTCACCAGCAGGGCCGCCGCCAGGATCGCCGCGACCAGACCGAGCGCCACCCACGCGGCGGTCGTCCGCTCGTAGCACGCCCAGACCGCGATGGCGGCAAACACCAGGACGCTGCCGGGCAGGAGTGGGACCAGAATTCCGATCAGTCCCACGGCGATCGCCACCGCAACCAGGACGATCCCCACCGTGCTCATCGTCAGAGCCTATGGGTCCGCCTCGAGCTGCCGCGCCAGGTCGAGGAAGTCCTCAGCGGTGAAGTCGAATTCGCCGTCCTCCACCCGGGGCAGCGGGTGGCCCGGGCCCAGTTCCAGCGGGCGCGCCACGTACGCCGTCATCAGCCCGACGTCGCGCGCCGAACGCAGATCGCTGGGGTGCGTAGCGACCAGCATGAGTTCCTGCGGCGCGACGTCGAGCAGGTCCGCACACCCGAGGTAGGCCTCCGGATCCGGCTTGTAGTGGTGAAAGAGCTCGGCCGAGATCACGCAGTCCCACGGCAGCCCGGCCCGTTTGGCCATGTTGGTCAGCAGCGACAGATTGCCGTTCGACAGCGTCGTGATGACGAATCGCTGCTTGAGCCGGGTCAGCCCCGCGACGGCATCCGGCCACGGGTCGAGCCGGTGCCACGCGAAGTTGAGCTGCTCGACGTCCGCGTCGGGGACCGGTTCGATTCCGGCTCGGTCGAGCAGTTCGTCGAGGATGAGCCGGTGCAGGGCGTCGATCTTCAGCCAGGGCAGCGCGCCGGTGCGAACCTTGTCCATGGCCAGTGGATAGCCGGCCCGCCAGCCGTCGGCGAAGGCCGCCCAGTCCTCGGCCAGCCCGTGCTTCTCGCCGAACATCTCGAGTTCGCCGATGATGCTTCCGCGCCAGTCGACCACGGTTCCGAAGACGTCGAACGCCAACGCCCGCGGACGGCTCACCACTGATTCGCTCATCCCCCTACCCAAGCCGCTGATTGATGCCGGTGGTGCGGAATCGGCTTCGGTACGTACTCGGCGAGACGCCGAGATTGCGCCGGAAGGTGCGTCTCATGGAGTCCGCGGATCCGAATCCGGCGCGCCGCGCGACCGCCTCCTGACTGAGCTCCCCGGAGGCGAGCAGCACCTTGGCGGCCTCCAGTCGCGCTTGCTCGACGAATCGGGCCGGCGTCGTTCCGACCTGAACTCGGAACATCCGCACCAGATGTCGCTCACTGACGGCCGCCCGCGCCGCCAAGGCCGCAATCGAGTGATCGGCCCCAGGATCGGAGACGACGCCGTCCAGGATTTCCCGCAGCCCCTTCGTGACCGGGGGCGCCGATTCGGTCCAGACACTGAACTGAGCCTGTCCACCCGGACGCTGCAGGAAGACGACCATCCATCTCGCCACCCGCCGCGCCACGTCGGGACCGTAGTCACTCTCCACCAGCGCCAGGGCCAGGTCGAGCCCCGCACTGATCCCAGCGCCGGTGATGTATCGGCCGTCCTGGACGAACAGCGAGTCGGGGTCGACGACCACCTCCGGGTAGCTGCGCGCCAACTCCTGACAGTGCGCCCAATGCGTCGTCGCGCGGCGGCCGTTCAGCAGTCCCAGCGCGGCGAGCACGAACGCTCCGGTGCACACCGAGGCGACCCGACGCGCCCGCGGAGCCAGCTCGCGTACCAACTCCAGCGCGGACTCGACGGCATCAGGGGTCTGCTCTTCTGGGATGTCGTGTTCACCGGGGGTGAAGGTGAAGTCGGGCGGCACTCCTCCGGGCACGATGAGGGTGTCGAACCGATCGGGCACGTCGGCCAGCGCGATGTCGACGTTGAGCGCCACGAACGCCGTCGTGCCAACGCCCGCACCGGTCAACGACACCAACAGCACCTGGTAACGCGCGCCGAAGTCGTTGGCGCGGGCGAAGATCTCCAGCGGCGCGGCCACGTCCTGCAGCGTCACCTTGTCGTAGAGCGCGAAGACCACCGTGCGCGGCGCGCTCGACCGTTCGGTGACGCCGGCTGGCGCCCGCCGCACCTTGTCCCGCCGATGCGGCGCGCGCTTGGCGGGGCTGGATTCGTCGGCCACGTGTCCGCTTCTGTCCTATCCGTATCCTCGCTTGGGTAGTGGGCCCAGGTCACAGGACTGTGAGTGTAGTTTCGTCGGCTCGACCACCGCGTTCGAAATCGGGCCGCCCACCGGTCACGGTAACGCGCCGTGGCGTCGGCCGCCGACCGATGCCGGCACAGGCCGACGTCACGGCTGGCGCACTTCACCAGCGCACTACGAATGTCGTTGGCATAAAAGGGATTACGCTTGTGCGGCGGTAGGTGTCCCGCTACCGTCCCAAAGTCTGACTCGACTACTACCGGCCACGACGACGGCGCGGTCGGCGCCGCAGGCACTGCAGCGAGGTCCGGAACTGCGCGATTCCTGTCCGGAGTTGATGGCGGCGGAAATCGGCGTGTAACGCCAGCGCAACTTCGCGGCGCGAACCTGGATTCGTAGCAGTCATCGCCGCGGAGTTGCGACGAAAACCGTTGGAGTGCGGGACAACTCTGTCACTACTGAGATCGTGAAGGTGACTCAATGGATTCTCGGACGGCCTCGACGCTCAGCATCGGCGTCCTTGGCGGACTGGCGGTCGCGCTGACCGCAACGGTCATCACCGTGCCCATCTGGGTGGTGTTCTTGGCGTGGGCATCGTTCTTCTTCGTCGGTGGCGGCCTTTCTGGTTGGATGCGCTCGGTGGCATCCAACCTGGTCGGTGTCGTCATCGCCTCGGCCAGCCTGTACGCGGCCCATCTGATGGGCGGCAGCCTGCTGGTCACCGCCATCGCCGTGGGCGTCGGCAGCGCGGTGATGGTGCAGGCGTCGTGGGTGTCGCTGCTGTCCACCACGCCCGCAGTCGTCGTCGGATTCGCCTCCACGGTCTCTACGGTCGCCGGGACCGGCAACGCCATCACGGTCACGACGATCTCCCATCCCGGCCTGGTCGCCGCCACCGCCTGCGTGCTCGGTGCGTCCTTCGGACTGCTCTCGGAGTGCTTGGCCGACGCGATGGCGCGAAAGTCCGATCAACCCGCCGCGAGTGCGGATACCCCTGCTACGGAAGGAAGCTCGGCCCAATGAAACTGCAGCACTACCTTGGCGGTCTGGAAGGCCTGCCCGAGCCGTTGACCTTGGAGAAGCGGGTCTTCGTCGAAGAGTGGGAGAAGCGCATCTTCGGCGTTCACGTCGCGATGATGGGATTGTCCAACCATCTCGGATCCGCGTTGCCGGGCTATCCCATCGACGACGTGCCGACGACCTTGAAGGACGAGTGGACGTGGGCCAGCCTGCGCACCGGCGCCGAGGCGATGAATCCGTTCGACTACTTCAAGTTTCGCTACTACGAGAAGTGGCTGGGCGGCATCACCCAATTCTTCCTCGACAAGGGGTACGTCACCGAAGCAGAACTCGCCGAACGGATCTCCGAGAGCTCGACCACTGCGGCCGAGCCGGCTGAGTCGGCCGCCCCGGAGATCGACGCTCAGGTGATCGACTACCTGCGCAAGGGGGACAGCCCCCGACGCGACGTCGCGCACCCGAAGTTCGCGGTGGGGTCGACGGTCCGCATCACCAACGTGCCGGCCGATGCCCACAGCCGGTTGCCGGGCTACCTACGCGGCCGCACCGGCACGGTGGAGCGGGTCTTCGAGGGCGACTACGCCTACTTCTGCCACACCGGTGACGGCATCGGCGATCCGATGCCGATCTACATCGTGGAGTTCGAGCCGTCCGAGATCTGGGGCGCCCGCGCCGAGGACGGCCCGCTGGCGCTCTACGCCGAACTCTACGAGGCCTATCTGGAACCGATCGAGGAGCAGTCATGACCGACCAATTCGCCTACCCGCCCGACCGTGAAGAGGCCAGCGCCAAGAAGGTGGCCGCGCTGGAGTCGCTGTTGATCGAGAATGGCGTCATCACGCCACAAACCGTGGACAAGGTGCTGGCCTACTTCGAGACCGAGATGACCCCGCTGAACGGGAAGAAGATCGTGCTGAAAGCGTGGACCGATCCCGAGTTCGCCGCCAAGGTCGTCGTCGACACCCCGGCGGCGATCGCCGAGCTCGACTTGCCCGATGGCATGGCGGGGGCCGAAGGCGAGCACCTGCAGGCGGTCGCGAACTCTCCCGGCGTGCACAACCTGGTGATC
>JAHFVB010000219.1 GCA_023264755.1 Mycobacterium sp.
TGGGTTCATTGACAGCCACCCCGGGAGCTTGGTGGTGGCAGAAGTGTCACCACCAAGACCACCCGAACCGTCACCGATGTCCTGATGCAGAACTGTCACCGATGTCCTGCGAGATGACACGCGGCACCGACCCGACCCGAACCCATGCCTCGAAACTATGTTCGAATTCTAAGAAGTCTCCGACGGTTTTCCGAAGAAGGTTCCAAGAGGTTATTGGGGCGAATGTTGTCGTTGAACCTCAAGTGACCCAAGTGATTTCAGTGCTACGGGGGACTGAGCATCTGCCACAGGAACTCGTAGGTCAAGGCCGCCTTGAAGGCGGCCTGCGAGTTGTCGGCCGCGCCGCCGTGGCCGCCCTCGATGTTCTCGTAGTAGTACACCCGGTGGCCAAGCTGCTCGAGTGCCGCCGTCATCTTGCGGGCGTGCCCGGGGTGCACCCGGTCGTCGCGGGTCGACGTCGTGAACAGCACCGGAGGGTATTGACGATCAGCCGAGATGTTCTGGTATGGGGAGTATTTCGAGATGAACTCCCAATCATCTGGATTGTCGGGGTCGCCGTACTCGGCCACCCACGACGCCCCCGCCAGCAGCAGGTGAAAGCGGCGCATGTCGAGCAGCGGAACGCTGCACACCAACGCGCCGAACAGTTCGGGGTACTTCGTCAGCATGATGCCGATCAACAGTCCGCCGTTGCTGCCTCCCTGGGCGCCGAGCCGATCGACCGTCGTGACGCCGCGGTCGACCAGATCGGCTGCCACGGCGGCGAAGTCCTCGTGCACGAGGTGTCGGCCCTCGCGCAGCGTCTGCGTGTGCCACGTCGGACCGTATTCCCCGCCGCCCCGGATGTTGGCCAGAACGTAGGTGCCGCCTCGGGCCAGCCAGGAGCGACCGACGACGCCTCCGTAGCCGGGGGTCATCGAGCTCTGGAAGCCGCCGTAGCCGTAGAGCATGGTGGGCGCCGGCTCGGACCCGCTCACACTGCTGGTGTGTCCGACCACGAAGTAGGGAATCGCGGTGCCGTCGGCCGACGTCGCGAAATGCTGTGCGACGTCGATGTCTTCGGCGTCGAAGAACGCGGGCGCCGACTTCAGCTGCTCCAAGACGCCTCCGGCGGTCCCGCGCAACAGCCGCGACGGGCTGGTGAATCCGCTGGAGTCGTAGAAGACCTCGTCGCCTTCGTCGTCGATGTCGACGACGACCGTCGTGGTGGCCGGCGGAATGTCGCGCGCCGGCTCGGCCGTCCACGTGCCGGGGGTGACGATGTCGACGTGGCTGGCGACGTCGCGCAGGGTCACCAGTACGAGCTTGTCCTTGGTCCACCCGTAGTGGCTCAGCGAGGAGTGGCTGTCGGGCTCGAAGACGACGGCGAGTTCGCGCTTGCCCGAAAGGAACTCGTCGTAGTTCGCCGCCAGTAGCGCGCCGGCCGGGTAGGTGGTGGCTTCGACGGTCCAGTCCGTCTTCAACTCGATGAGCATCCACTCGCGGTGGGTGGACAGCGCCGAATCCGTTGGGACGTCGATGCGGACCAATTCGCCCGCCCTGAGCTCATAGCGGATCCGGTTGTAGAAGTCGTAGTATCTGCCCAACTTTTGATGCTCGTAGCCGGGGGTGCGGTCGACGCCCGCGATGACGCGGATGTCGGTCGGTTCGGCCTCGTAGATCACTTCGGCTTGATCCAGCGGTTGTCCGCGCCGCCAGCGCTTGGCGATGCGTGGGTAGCCCGACTCGGTCATCGATCCCGGGCCGAAGTCGGTGCACACCCACAGTGTGTCTTCGTCCTCCCAGGAGGTGGACGACTTGGCTTCGACTAGTTGGAAGCCGTCGACGACGAACTCCCTTGTCGTCATGTCGAATTCGCGCTCGACCGCGGCGTCGGACCCGCCGCGGGACAGGGTGATCATGGCGAGGGTGCGTTCCGGGTAGATGACGTCCGCGCCACCCCATACCCAATTCTCGCCCTCGGCGGTGGCCAGGGCGTCCAGGTCGAGCAGCAGGTCCCACTCGGGCGCGTCCGTGCGGTAACTCTCCAGCGTCGTACGCCGCCAGAGGCCGCGCGGGTTGGCCGCATCCCGCCAGAAGTTGTACAGATAGTCGCCACGGCGCCGGGTGTACGGGATGCGGCTGTCGGTGTCGAGCACCTCCAACGCCTCGGTCCGCATCTGCTCGAAGCGCTCACCGCCGAGCGCCGCCAGGGTGGGCTCGTTGTGACTACGCACCCACGCGAGCGCTTCGTCACCGCCAATGTCCTCGAGCCAGAGCCAGGGATCTTCGGGCGTAGTGTGAGCCATGTAACACCTTTCGATGAGCTTGCAATGACCTTATCCAGCCGGGCCGTCCTGGGGAGCCGCCGATGACCACGCCACCGCGCGCACTGATCACCGAGGCCGCTGCCGAACTGCTGCGGAAGCTTCAGCACCGTCACGGCGCCTTGATGTTCCATCAGTCGGGTGGTTGCTGCGACGGCTCGTCGCCGATGTGTTACCCGGCCGGTGAGTTCCTCGTCGGCGACCGCGACATCCTGCTGTCGATACTCGACGTCGGCGATGGCGTGCCGGTGTGGATCTCCGGCAGTCAGTTCGACGCGTGGAAGCACACGCAACTGGTCATCGACGTCGTGCCCGGCCGCGGCGGGGGCTTCAGCCTCGAGACTCCAGAGGGCCTGCGATTCCTCAGCCGGGGGCGCGCCTACACCGAGGCAGAGAACCGGCTGCTCGACGCGGATCCGCCGGTGACCGGTGTGCGGTACGAAGCCGGGGAACGGCCGCACGCGGTCGGCACCCACGTCGTCGCAGAGGCCAGCGCCGCGTGCCCGATGCCGGCCGCGCGAACGGTGCAGGTGCAGGCCTAGGGGCCGTGTTGCGCGACCATTAGGCTGGAGGCGTGACTCACTATGACGTCGTCGTACTAGGTGCGGGCCCCGGTGGCTACGTGGCTGCCATCCGTGCGGCCCAACTGGGCCTGAACACCGCCATCATCGAGCCGAAGTACTGGGGCGGGGTCTGCCTCAACGTGGGCTGCATCCCCAGCAAGGCCCTATTGCGCAACGCCGAGCTCGCGCACATCTTCACCAAGGAAGCCAAGCAGTTCGGCATCAGCGGGGAGGCGACCTTCGACTTCGGGGCAGCCTTCGATCGCAGTCGCAAGGTCGCCGACGGCCGCGTCGCGGGCGTGCACTTCCTGATGAAGAAGAACAAGATCACCGAGATTCACGGCTACGGGAAGTTCAAGGACGACCACACGATCGACGTCGACCTGAACGACGGCGGCACCGAAACCGTCACCTTCGACAACGCCATCATCGCCACGGGCAGCAGCACCCGGCTGGTCCCGGGCACCTCGCTCTCGGAGAACGTCGTCACCTACGAGAAGCAGATCCTGACGCGCGAGCTGCCGGGGTCGATCATCATCGCCGGCGCGGGCGCCATCGGCATGGAGTTCGCCTACGTGCTGAGCAACTACGGCGTCGACGTCACCATCGTGGAGTTCCTGCCGCGGGCGTTGCCCAACGAGGACGCCGAGGTGTCCAAGGAGATCGAGAAGCAGTACAAGAAGCTCGGCGTCAAGATTCTCACCGGCACCAAGGTCGAGTCCATCTTGGATGAAGGTGCTGATGGGTCCGTCATCGTCACCATCAGCAAGGACGGCAAGTCCGAGGAGCTCAAGGCCGACAAGGTGCTGCAGGCCATCGGCTTCGCGCCCAACGTCGAGGGCTTCGGCCTGGAGAACACGGGCGTCAAGCTCACCGACCGCAAGGCCATCGACATCGATGACTACATGCACACCAACGTGCCGCACATCTACGCCATCGGCGACGTGACCGCCAAGCTTCAGCTGGCCCACGTGGCCGAGGCGATGGGCGTCGTGGCAGCCGAAACCATCGCCGGTGCAGAGACTTTGGCCCTGGGCGACTACCGCATGTTGCCGCGGGCCACGTTCTGCCAGCCGCAGGTTGCCAGCTTCGGGCTCACCGAGCAGCAGGCCATCGACGAGGGCTACGACGTGAAGGTCGCGAAGTTCCCGTTCACCGCCAACGGCAAGGCACACGGGCTCGGCGACCCGACCGGGTTCGTCAAGCTGATCGCCGACGGCAAGCACGGTGAACTGCTCGGCGGTCACCTCATCGGCCATGACGTCTCGGAGTTGCTCCCGGAACTGACGCTGGCGCAGAAGTGGGATCTGACCGCCAACGAGTTGGCCCGCAACGTGCACACCCACCCGACCATGTCCGAAGCGTTGCAGGAGTGCTTCCATGGCTTGACCGGCCACATGATCAACTTCTGACGCCTTGAGAGCCACGATCGTCGCCGCCATCGGCGGCCTGGTCATCGGTCACGTGCTGTGGCTGCTGGGCATCAAGTTCGCGACCGACACCCAGGACGTCAACGCCTGGGTGTTGGTGGTGGCCGGGCTCAGCTTCGCAGTCGGCGTGGCCGGCGGGTTGCTGGGGTTGAAGTATCACCGGCGTCATGCCACCGCCAAGGCGGCGTTCCTGTGGTGCCAGCCGGTATCGCCGGTGCTGTTCTCGCTGAGCGTGCTCGGCGTGACCTATCTGTAGCCGGGCGCGGTAGCTGCTCATGGGGACGTCCGCAGCCGCCATCGCGCACTGCTACCGCGTGTTCGGGGGTTATCCGCTACCGGCGCGGCTCTGGATTTGCCCGCAGTGTGCGCCCGACCGTTCGGCCGCGGAGCTGGCGCGCACGCCGCTGCGGGCACTGTCCTTCGCCGACCTGGACGCCGTGCACGTGATGTCGCTCGACGACGACGCACTGCGGCACTTCTTCCCACGGTTGATCGAACTCTTGCTGGTGACGCCCGCTCCGGTGTTCGACTTTCGCGCTGCGGACCTCAAGGCCCGGATCGCGGGCTGGTCGGCCCGCGAGCGCGCGGCGGTGGCGGCACTGGCCGAAGCGGTGTGGGCCGAGCTGATCGAGGCCTACCCGGCGCCGCTCGGATACTGCTCCGATTGTCCGTCGGCGCTCGAACTGCTGGACTGGACCGGACTTCCGCGAGAGCCGCAGCTCGACGAGTTGTTGACGTCCGAGCGGGAGGCATCGGCCCGACACCTGGCCGATCTGGTCGATTATTCCTTCGAAAGCACTTGTGGCGCAGAGCTCGTCGAGTGGGTCTCGGCAGCGGCGGTAGGGGTGCGCCTGCAGGAGGCGTTCTTCACGGCGAGTTCCGCGGAGGCGGCGGACCAGCTCTCGGCCGCACACCAGCTGTGGACGCTGAGGCGGGCCTAGTCCGGGAAGTCCAGGGGGATCTTCAGCGTGGCGATGGTAGCCGCCAGCCCATCGTAATTCGCTGCCAGCAGACAGAATTCGATCAGTTGCTTGCGGTCGAGGTGCGATGACAGGGCCGCCCACGTCTCGGATGACATCGATCGGGTGATGACGAACTCGTCGGTCGCGGTGATGAGCGTGCGCTGCCGGTCGGTGAGGCCCTCGGCATCCGGGCCTTCGAAGATCTTCGCCTGCGTGGCGTTGTCCAGCCCCCGCGAGCGGGCCAACCGGCGGTGTTGCTGCAGCTCGTATTCGCTGTTGCGCAGGTGCCCGACCCTCAGGATCACGAGTTCGGTGTCGCGCTTGGGCAGTTTCCCCCAATTGAGCAGCACGCCGGCGTAGGGCATGAAGGTCAGGAACAGCAGCTTGTGCTGGCCGATCGTGTCGAACAGTCGGAAGCGGGGGGCCCGAATGGTGCGAGCCCCGGCGCGGGCGGCCACCCAACCGATGGGGCCAAGCTCACGGAAGCTGCGGGTGGCGGGGATGCGGGCCGACTCAGGAGCGCTCACACGTTCGAGTGTGACACAGGAGGCGTCGACGCATCAGAACGTCCAGGCACCGGTCGGCTCGATGACGAAACCGTGGTTGCCGTCGATGCAGGCCACCCGGTTCGGTCGGCCGACAGCGCAAGCGAACTTCCCTGCGTCGGGCCAGTCGATGGT
The DNA here is from genome assembly GCA_023264755.1 of Mycobacterium sp. Lineage (GTDB taxonomy): Bacteria > Actinomycetota > Actinomycetes > Mycobacteriales > Mycobacteriaceae > Mycobacterium. The sequence goes on from JAHFVB010000219.1 coordinate 5,942, forward strand.
GAGTTTGTTACCCGCCTCCAAGATCCGATCGTTGTCGGGGGCGGTCGATTGGCATTCCTTGCCGGCTCGTTCGATCTGGTAGACGTGTTCGTCGTTGGGGGTTGCGGCGTTGGGGCGTCCCGCTAGCCAGCACACATCGTCATCTGGGCTGTATGGGTTCGATGAGAATCTTCCCGAGCACCACGGCCCGCGACCGTTGAATTCGCAGTGCAATCCGCTCGGTGTGCCGAATTGATACGTGGGCCCCGCCCCGGAGTGGCACGTAGTACTGAGCGAGGTTGGCCTCGGTGAACTGGCCGAGGTCGGGAAAGACGTGGGGTACGGGTTCGGCGCGAGCCGTGCCGCGCTCTGTGCGGGCGCAAGCCGCCACGACCAGACGGCAACGGTCGCCGCGACGGGGAGCAGCGTCGCGGGACGCGGCAGCCGGGTTGTTCGCGCATCGGCCCTGCGTACTCCCCATTCCACCGGTGCCGTACGGGCGAAGTGGGGGATAACGTTCATCCCAGCCCTAGCGCGGCCTAGAACGTCCAGCTGGCGCTGGGCTGGAGCACGAATCCATGATTTTCGGCGGGGTCGATGCAGGCGACGAGATCGCTTCCCGCCGCGCAGGTGAATTGTGGAGAGTTGTCGATCTCGAGTGAGACCTTGCTGTTGGTCGGTAGGGGTTTGAAGACCTTTGGGTCGGCGGCGGAGCACGGATCGGGGCGATGGAAGAAGCGGTATGTGTTGTCGCTTTCGCGGGACGGGGTGACAGTCGGCTCCACGCCCGTACAACCAGATGACGCCTCGTTGGAGCCGCCGTCGGGCAGGGGGAAGGGCACACCATCGCATTGCATCGAGAAATAGCCACTGAGTGCACACTTGATGCCGTTCGGCGCTGCGAAGTAGATCGTGTTTCCCCAGTGCTCCAACTTCTTGTAGTCCTTGCCGTCGACCGCTGAGAACTGATCGAGATCGGGAAATACCCGAGGAGGTTCGGAACGGGCGGTACCAGTGACCATGCGGGAGCAGGCGGTCAGTGTCACCGCGACGATGGCTGTTGCGAAAAGTGCGGTTCGCAATCGGCTGGGGAGCCGCAGAGGTGGGTTCTTGCGCATTCGGTGTGCCTTCTGGGGGTTGGGAGCCGCTAGTGCTGCACGGTGAAATTCGTTGTGTACGTGCGCGGGTCGTACGGTAGGGGCTGGTTCTTGGCATTCACTCCATCCCAGGTGCTGACCCTTAGGTCGATTGTTTCTCTTCCGGTCACGGGATCGTAGGTCGTACCGACGATGCTTGGGCCGTACGGCGCCGAAGCGCCGTGATTGTCAACTGCGGGGGCTCCGGCGACGATGGTCGTGGGAACTGCGGTCTTCAAGCCTTCCGCCGATGAGGCGGTGACGGCGCTTACCGCCTGCCGCGACGGGTCGGAGCGGTCGACGTTGTCCGAGCCGACCAGTGCAAAGCCGCCGCCCTCCAACGCGACCAGCTGATTCTCTCGCGCACCGGGCAGGCCCTGGATCGTGCCCGACGAATGCAGGGTGTGCAGCCATTGGTCCTTGGGATCGCCAGGTTTGACCGGGTCCGATTCGAACAGCACGCGTTCGATCTTGCCGTCCTTGTTGGTCGTATTGCCGACGACGAGCATCTTGCCGGTGCTCTTGTCGTAGGCGCCACTGGGTTGGTAGATCGGCAATGGCTTGCCATCGGGTCCCGGATATGTCACCGGGCCAAGGGGTTTGGGGTTGTTGGGATCGCTGAAGTCCCACGCCTCTCCCGGTGTGGAGTAGGGATTCTCGCCAGCCCTGACGTCGCCATTCGGATAGCTGAAGAATCCGTACCGCTCCCCGTTCGGGCCGATCGCGGTGCCGGTCGGGATGGAGCGGGTGCCGTCAGGGGGCTGGTGTTCGGCCTTCTCGCTATCGGGATCCCGTGGTACGTGGTCGACGGGATTCCAATCCTTGTCGTGGGTTTGTGGATCGCCGCCGAATGTCGGCCCCTTGCCGTCGGCGAATCCGACCTGCAGGTCGTACTTGTCCTGCTCGAACTGCAGGGGGCCGGCCGGACCGGTGATCGTCGGCCCACCGGGCTGATTGGTGTTGTCG
>JAHFVB010000601.1 GCA_023264755.1 Mycobacterium sp.
CAAGTACGACGTCGCCGCCCACGTCATCGGAGCGATGGGGCTGATCACGCTGGGCCGTTCCGACGAGATCGGCATGGTGTTCGGGGACACCCGTGGGTGCGTCGACATCCGGCTACGTCGCGGCGAAACCCACCTCGAGTACCTGTTGCACCGATTCCGGCAGCAGCTGGCGGAGAGTCCGGCGGCCAGTGACATCACCGTCCAATTAGATTGGGTGGCAAGCCATTACCGACGCCGACACCTGATCGTCGTAGTGTCGGACGAACCCGACCCGCAAGCCCGGCTGCGCAGCGTGCTGCCCCGGCTCACCGGACGCCACGACGTGATGTGGGCGATGATCGCCGACCAGCCTGCGGTGGGTTCACCCGACGACGAACGGGCCGGCCGCGACGTCGGCAATGGTCGCTACGTGCCCAGCGGGGCCGAGGTGGGAGCGCGGGTGGTGGCCGCCTACCGCCGCTCCGAGGAGCAACGCCGGCAACGACTTTCGGAGTTCCTGATCGAGCACGGCGTACCGCACGCGACCCTCGCGGGCAGTGCGGACATCCGGGCCGGATTGACCGCCATGACCGAGGTGTTCGCCCGTGCCCGATGACCTGCTCGGCCAGCTCGTCGGCCCGACGCCCTACTGGTCGGGGTGGCTGTGGCTGGCCGTGTCGTTGGCCGCCGTGCTGGTCGGCTGGTTCGTCGGCATCGCGCTGTGGCCGCGCCGGCCGCTGCCCGACCTCCCCGTCTTGGGCCGACTGCGCGACCGGATGATCAAGCACCGCCACGTCAAGGCCGTCCGCGCGATCGGGGAGCGCTACCGCACGGGTGAACTCGACGCCACCGCCGCCTGCGCCGCGGTCAACCGAGAGTTACGCGAATTCCTTCGACACGCCACCGGAATACGCACCGAGTACCTGCAATTCGACGACATCGCCGACGGTGTCCTCGCACCCGCCGCGCCACTGTTCGCCCAACTGAACGACGCGAGATTCAACGACGCCTCACATGTCGACGCGGGCCGGGCCAGTGCGGACGCCGAGGAGTTGATCCAGTCGTGGACCTGAGGTGGTGGCCCGTCGCGATCGCCGCGTGCCTCGGGTTGGCGCTCTGCGTCGCGGCCGCGCTCCGTCCGATCGCCGCGCAGCGCCGGACGCTGCGTCCTTTGGCCAACGCCGGCCGGCTCACCGAACTCCCCGAGTACGTCCGCGCCGCACGCATGCGCACGGTGGCCGCCGTCGTCGGGCTCGCACTGCTCGGCGTCACGTTCGCGGCCGCGGTCGTGGCGGCTGCCCGTCCCACCGGATTACCCACGACGGCAAGGGCTTCCGCGGCCGGTCAGCCCGAGGACATCATGCTGTGCATCGCCCCACCGGCGACGGCACCCGCCGCCGCCGCCACGCTCGCCTACTTCGCCAAACAGGTGCGCACCTTCGACACCCAACGCATCGGGTTGACCTCAGCGAACCGGCGGGTGGTACCGCTGACCCGCGACTATCAGTACGCCGCAGCCGAATTCGACGCCCAAGCGGGTGGCTCGGCGGCCTTCGTCGCGCCGGTGAGCTACGCCGACTACGCCCAGAGCGTCGACGACTTGGTCGCGCTGTGCCTCACGGGCTTCCCCGACTTCGACAAGCGGACCACCCAAAGCCGGTCCCTGATCTACGTCGGTCCGGACTCGCTGCGCGCCCCCGGCGACGTCCGGCCCGCGCTGTTCACCCCCGACCGGGTGACGGAGCTGGCCACCACGGCCGGGGTGCAGGTCAACGCCCTGGTCACGGCCTCCGCCCCGAGCGCACTGGCCCGGCTGGCCGCCGCGACCGGCGGACGGGCCGTCCCGGCCGGCGGCGACGGCGCCGCCCAGCTGACCCAGCTCCGCAACCAGCCCCCAGTGCCCACGCCAGGCGCCGACGCGCTCACCACGTCACCCGACTCGCCCGACCTCCCGCTGGCGGTAGCGCTGCTGGCCGGCACGCTCTTGGTCGGATGGCCCGCGGTGCGACGCCGATGACCTTCCAACCCGTACTCCCGCCACTGCTGCTGGTCGCCCTGGCCGCCGCAGTCGTGGCGGCCCGCGTGGTGACGCTGCGCCGCACCGCCCGCACCCGCGCTGCGCGGTGGCGATGGGCCGGGTTGACCGTCGCGGCCCTACTGCTGGTCGCCGCCGCGGCGCGCCCCACGCTGACTCCGGTCCAGCGGGCCGCCACTCAGACCGCGGACGGCTCGGCCCCCAACGTCTTCCTGGTGGTCGATCGCTCGCCCGACATGGGCGTCGTCGAGCCCGGTGCGGACGGGTCGCGGATGGACCTGGCGCGAGCGGACGCTTCGGCGCTGATCGAGCGGTATCCGCACGCCCGCTTCGGGGTGATCTCGTTCGCGGCGCGACCGTCGTTGGACTGGCCGCTCTCGGCCGACGCCTGGAGCTTGGAGCCGGTGCTAGCCGCGCTCGCGCCGTACGACTCGCCCCCCGATGCCGTGACGCAGACCAGTGCCGGGGTGGCCGGAAACGTGTTGCGCTATCAACTCTTCGGCGCGGTCCAGCAGTATCCGCGGGCCAAGAATCTGGTGTTCTACCTCGGCGCCGGCGCTCCGGAATCCGAGCAGCCACCAACCGAATTCGACCTGCCCGAGGGCGTGGTCGACGGCGGTGCGGTGCTCGGATACGGGCCCGCCACGCCGGTCCTGCGCGGCGTCGCCGAGCAGCTCGGGGTGCCGTACGTATCGCGCGGCGGGCGCGCACCGCTGGCTGCCGCGCTGCCGCCGGCCGAGCTCCCCGCGGCGGGCCCCGCAGTCGCC
>JAHFVB010000602.1 GCA_023264755.1 Mycobacterium sp.
TATTTCGTCCCTTGCCGTGACCGGCCACCGGCCCAGCAGCGGGTAGCACGCCGCGAAGTAGGCGTACCCGAGCGCCCAGCCGGCGACGACGTCGGACGGATTGTGCACGTTGAGCATGACCCGCCCCACCCCGACCAGGACGACGACGGCGACCCCGGCGCCGATCAACCACCGGCGGACCGGCGGTGACACCAACGGCAATCCGACGGTGAGCAGGGCGAGCACCGCGACCATCGTGCCGAGGGCGTGCCCGGACGGGAATGACGTCGAGTCCGCCTTCACCAAGGCCGTCACCGGCCGCGGCCGGTTGGCCAGGGCCTTGGCAACTTCGGTGACGACCGCGGACAGTTCGACGCTGACGAACAGGAAGAGCGCAGCGCGGCGTTGCCCTCGGATCAACGCCCAGCCGATGACGCCGAGCGTCAGCACGCGAATCACCAGCGGCGCGAACGCGGTGCACAGGACGTTCCACATGGTGATCCAGCTCGGATGCAGCAATCCGAACCGGTGCGTGGCGGCCAAGGCGGCCTCATCGGCGGAGACCACCCAGCTCCACGGCGTCGCCCAGCCGACCCACATCACCACGTAGGTCGCTAGGGCCAGCACCAGGAGCCCGACGGGCCAGGGTTTGCGCAAAGTCACCATTCCACCTGTACCACGCGGCCAGCCCGGCACAGGAAACTCCTAGCCGGCCACGAGCGTGCGGGCGGCCACAACCACTCCGATAGCTTGGCCGATCATGAGCACCAGCCCGCACTCGATGAAGCGCATCGCCTTCGCAAGCTTCGTCGGTACCGCGATCGAGTACTACGACTTCTACATCTACGGTACGGCCGCCGCGTTGGTGTTCCCGCACGTCTTCTTCCCCCACCAATCGCCGACCGTGGCCACCATCGCGTCCTTCGCCACGTTCGGCGTCGCCTTCGTCTCCCGCCCGGTCGGGGCGGCGGTCTTCGGGCACTTCGGAGACCGGCTCGGACGCAAGCAGACCCTGATCGCGACATTGCTGATCATGGGCCTGTCGACGGTGGGCGTCGGCCTCGTGCCCGGCGCCGCCACCATCGGCGTCGCCGCCCCGCTGCTACTGCTGGCCCTGCGTTTGCTCCAGGGCTTCGCCGTCGGCGGCGAATGGGCCGGGTCGGCGTTGCTCAGCGCCGAGTACGCCCCGATCGCCAAACGCGGCAGGTACGGCATGTTCACCCAGCTAGGGGTGGGCGCGGGCCTGGTGCTGAGCAACCTGGTGTTCCTCACCGCCAACCTCACCGTCGGCGAGCAGAGCGAGACGTTCGTGAACTGGGCCTGGCGGGTGCCGTTCCTCTTCAGTGCCGTGTTGATCGTCGTCGCCCTGTACGTGCGCCTCGGCATCGAGGAGACGCCGGTGTTCGACCGGGTCAAGACCCAACGAGGCGTGGCCAGGACGCCGCTGCGGGAACTGTTCCGGGAACAACGCAAAGAGGTCCTGCTCGGCGCCGGGACCATGGTCGGCATCTTCACCTTCAGCTTCATGGGCGGCACCTACCTCGCCGGCTACGCCAGTTCCGTGCTGCACCACTCCCGAACGCTCATCCTGCTCGTCGGCGTCCTCGGCGGCCTCGTCATGATGCTGTGCACCATCGGCTCGGCCGTCGCGAGCGACACGTACGGGCGACGCACGATCATGCTGATCGGGTTCGGACTCGGCCTGCCCTGGTCGTTCGTCGTGCTGCCCCTGCTGGACACCGGCTCGCCCGGCTTGTTCGCGCTGGGCATCGCAGGCACGTTCGGAATCCTCGGCGTCTCCTACGGACCGATCGCCTCGTTCATTCCCGAGATCTTCCAGACCCGCTTCCGCTACACCGGAGCCGGACTGGCGTTCAACCTCGCCGGTGTCCTCGGCGGCGCCGTCCCGCCGCTGGTGGCCGGAGCGCTGCTCGCGTCGTTCGGGAGTTGGGCCATCGGGCTGATGCTGGCAGTGCTGGTCGGGCTCAGCTTCGCCAGCACGTACGCCCTCCCCGAGACCACCCGGACGGTGCTCTGAGCCCGTTCGACTTCCGCCATCGGCGGGAACACGTTCGTCACACCGCCGAAACAACGCGGCCTTAACTTTGCTAACCATGACTCAAGAGCTCAGTAAAGAGCCGGACGCCCCCGTCTCGGAGGCCGATCTCGACACGATGACCGCCACCAAGGAGACCTTGGAGGACTACACGCTGCGGTTCGCGCCGCGTAGCTACCGAAAGTGGTCGACCCGGGTGGTCGGCATCTCCGCGCTCGGAGGCATCGCCTACCTTGCCGACTTCGCCATCGGCGCCAACATCGGCATCTCCTACGGCACCACCAACGCGCTGTGGGGCATCCTCATCTTCGCGATCGTGGTGATGGCCACCGGTTTCCCCGTGGCGTACTACTCGGCGCGCTACAACATCGACCTCGACCTGGTCACCCGCGGCAGCGGCTTCGGGTACTACGGCTCGGTGGTCACCAACGTCATCTTCGCGACGTTCACCTTCATCTTCTTCGCCCTCGAGGGCTCGATCATGGCGCAGGGCCTGAAGCTCGGCCTGGGCATCCCGCTGTGGATCGGGTACGCGGCGTCCACGCTCATCATCTTCCCGCTGGTGATCTACGGCATGAAAGTGCTTTCCACGCTTCAGGTTTGGACCACGCCGCTGTGGCTGATCCTGATGGTGGCACCGTTCGTATACCTCGTCATCAGCCACCCGGAGTCCGTCGGGCAGTTCTTCGCCTACACCGGCAAGGACCACATCCAGGGCTTCGACCTCTGTTCGACGCTGCTGGCC
>JAHFVB010000603.1 GCA_023264755.1 Mycobacterium sp.
GGATGTTGCCCGACGACGAACTGGGCGAGGTGACCTTGGCGGCCAGCCGCACCGCGGCCACCATGACGGCCACCGCGGCCGAGGTGGTGTCGATGGAGCGGGCCGCCAACGCCGCTCCCCAATCGCGTGCCCACTTGGCGCCCACCATCCAGGCGTTCGTTGCGCAGTTGGCCAGCGGGGCGCGGCAGTACGACGAAATGGTCACCGCCGCAGCACAGTTGGTGTCCGCGTTCAATTCCGGTGCGCTGGCCAGTTCGCCGATGTCGACCCAGCGCTACCGACACGAGCTGGCCGACGCCACTGATCGGCTGACCGGCTGGGCGCAGGCGTTCGACGAGTTGGGGCACCTGCGCCGCGCCTGAGCGTCAAACCGCCTGAGCGTCAAACCGCCTGAGCGTCAAACGTCGTGACTGCTCGGCGGCCCGGAGCGGGGGCCGTACTTCTCGATGTAGGCCTCGTGGATATGGGCGTCGCGTTGGCGGGAGATGTAGTCGACCAGGCCGGGATTGAGACCGTGAAGGCGCAACATGTGCCGTCGCCACACCTTGTTCAGCGCGTGCGAGAAGAACACGAACGGGATCAGAATCGGCAGCGTCATGGACAGGTGGACGTACAGCGTGGTCGGGATCAACCAGAACGGCGCCAAGATCAGAAACGCCGGGATGAACACGCGGATCATCATGCGAACGGTGGCGCCGCGACCGGCGAGGTCGTCGGCCACCCATTGCTTCATCGAGGGAGGCAATCGCCGTCCGTAGCAGTACGTGACGTACTCGATCACGTTGGGACGAGTGCGTGCGGTGGGGGTGCTCATGCCATCGTGGGGCGAAGCGCGGGCACTACTGCGCCCAGGATTCCGCGAACGAGGGCCTTGGTCATGTCGAAGAAGTCGAAGTAATCCCGCCACAGAGTGATTCGTCCGTGCTCGACCTCGAAGACGCCGCATACCCAGAACTGCAGGCGCACCGGTCCGATGACGATGGCATCGGTGCGTTCGTTGAGCACCGTGGTGCCCTTGGCCACGTTGCGATGGAACTTCACCTCGAAACCCATTCGGCCTTCCATGCCTTGCAGCGTCTTGATGACGCGCCGGCGTCCGCGAATGGTGGGTAGTCCGACGTTCTGGTAGACGACGTCGTCGGCGAGTAGGGCGTCCAACGCGGCGAAGTCCTGGTGTTCGAGCGCCTTGAGGAAGTCCTCGACGATTTGGGCGGTGTCCGCTGGGGGATCGTCGAGCGCAGGGCTCAGGCTGGTCGGCTGCTCAGTCATGAGCGTCAGCCTAGTCTTTTGCGACCATCGCCACCTCGTGCCCGGCACGGCCTCGGCGGTCGCCGGGCTCGTGGCAGGGTGGGGCGATGCGCGTCGCGGTGGTAGCCGGGCCGGACCCCGGCCACGCGTTTCCGGCGCTGGCGCTGAGCCTGAAGTTGAAGGCGGCGGGTGACGAGGTGACCCTGCTCACGGGTGCGGAGTGGCTCGAACCGGCTCGCGCTGCGGGGCTGGCCGCGGTCGAGCTCGCGGGACTCGACGCGACGGATGCCGACGACGATGCCGACGCGGGGGCCAAACTCCACCAGCGTGCTGCCCGAATGGCGGTGCTCAACGTGCCGCGGCTCGGGGAGCTCGATCCCGAGCTCGTGGTCTCGGACGTCATCACCGTGTGCGGGGGCCTCGCGGCCGAGCTGCTCGGGGTGCCATGGGTCGAGCTCAACCCGCATCCGCTGTATCAACCCTCGAGGGGCCTGCCCCCGTTGGGCAGCGGCCTAGCCCCTGGCATCGGAGTGCGGGGGCGGCTGCGTGACGCGGCGATGCGCTCGTTGACGGCGCGGTCGGTCCGGATCGGCCAGCGCAATCGCGCGGCGGTCCGCGTCGACATCGGATTGCCCGCCGCTGATCCCGGTCCGGTCCGCCGGCTGATTGCCACCCTGCCCGCGCTCGAGGTGCCCCGGCCCGATTGGCCCGCCGAGGCCGTCGTCGTCGGTCCGTTGCACTTCGAGCCCACGTCGGCGGTGCTGGACGTTCCGCCCGGCGAGGGACCCCTGATCGTCGTGGCGCCGTCGACGGCGACGACCGGGACAAGGGGCCTGGCCGAACTCGCGCTCGACGTGCTGCGGCCAGGCTCGACGCTGCCCGCGGGCGCGCGCGTGGTGGTGTCGCGATTGGGCGGCTCCGAACTGACGGTGCCGCCGTGGGCGACGGTCGGCCTGGGCCGTCAGGACGAGCTCTTGGCGCGGGCCGACCTGGCCATCTGCGGCAGTGGCCATGGCATCGTGGCGAAGGCCTTGCTGGCAGGCGTGGCGATGGTGGTCGTGCCCGGTGGGGGAGACCAGTGGGAGATCGCGAATCGTGTTGCCCGACAAGGGAGTGCGGTGCTCATCCGGCCGCTGACCGCGGAAGCGCTGGTTGCTGCGGCAGGTGAAGTGCTGGCCTCGCCGTCCTACCGGTCCGCCGCTAGGCGCGCAGGCGCGACCATTGCCGACGTCGCCGATCCGGTACGGGTGTGCCATGAGGCACTGGACGTGTCGGCGTAAATTGATGCCGTGCGGCTAACCGAATTCCACGAACTCGTCAAAGGCCGCTTTGGTTCGGTGCGAGCTGGGTCGATGCTCGTCGACCACGTGCTGACCAGCCTCGGCGGCCGCACCGCCGCACAGGCCATCGAGGACGGCATCGATCCCCGCGACGTGTGGCGGGCGCTCTGCGCCGACTTCGACGTGCCCCGCAACGAGTGGTGATCGGCCGTCGGCCGCGCGGCTACCGCGGTGCTGCGAGGACCCGCT
>JAHFVB010000220.1 GCA_023264755.1 Mycobacterium sp.
GGTTCTGATCCTGCGTGTAGGCGTGGATCGTGGTCATCAGGCCCTTGACGATGCCGAACTCGTCGTTGAGCACCTTGGCCAGCGGGCCGAGGCAGTTCGTGGTGCACGACGCGTTGGAGATGATGTTCTGGCTACCGTCGTACTTGTCGTCGTTGACGCCGATCACGATGGTGATGTCCGGGTCGGTGGCCGGCGCGGAGATGATGACCTTCTTGGCGCCCGCGTCCAGGTGCCCCTTGGCCTTCGCGGCGTTGGTGAAGATGCCGGTGGACTCCACGACCACGTCGACGCCGAGGTCACCCCACGGCAGTTCGGCGGGTCCGGCCTTGACCTCGAGGGCCTTGATCTTGGTGTTGCCGACGACGATGGTGTCCTCGCCCTCGAGGCTGACGTCGTACGGCAGCCGGCCGAGGATGGAGTCGAACTTCAGCAGGTGGGCCAGGGTCGCGTTGTCAGTCAGGTCGTTGACGGCGACGATCTCGATGTCGGTGTTGTTGCCGAGCGCCTTCTGCGCGTCGAGCGCCCTGAAGAAGTTCCGCCCGATTCGACCGAAGCCGTTGACGCCTACGCGAATGGTCACTGTCGTTACTCCTTGGTCTTCGGAAAATGGGTCTCGGTAAAGCCCAGTCACTTGCTCCGCGCCTTAGCCTAGTAGCGGCCCGGCCGGCCCGCGCGAGCTGGTCAGTGCATGGTCAAACCCTGGTCGCGGTAGGGGTTGCCCAGCCAGCGCCGGCGGATGGTCTGCAGGGTGCCATCCGCTTCGAGCGCGGCCTGGGCCTGCGCGATCCGCTGCAGCGTGGTGTCGTCGCCCAACCGCACGGCGATGGCGAGCTCCTCTCGCGAGAGCCCGCGCTGCACGACTTCCACGTCCGCGATGGGCCGAACGAGTTCGGTCAGCACCGGTGCCAACTTCATGAACGCGTCGCATCCACCGGTGGTCAGGTCGGTCAGGGCCTGCTCGATGGCGCCGTAGGCATAGACGCGTACGGAGTGGGCCTTGCCCTCGGCGACGAGGGCCTCGGCGATGGGTTGACTGGTATTGCCCCGCTGTACCCCGATGGTCAACCCGGCGAGGTCGGCGACGGATTTGACCCCGGGCAGCCGGGCGGTGTCGACGGCCAACGCCTGCCCGGACACCAGATAGGGCGGGGCGAACGCGGCCTTGCGGGCGCGTTCGGGCGTCACCGTGGTCCCGGCGATCACGCAGTCGTAGGCCCCCGCGCCGAGTTCGTCGAGGATTCCGTTGAAGTCGGCCCCTTGGTAGGCGAGCAGGGTCACCGACGAGCCCAGCGCCGTCCCGATGGCGTTGATCAAGTCGATGTCCAGGCCGCCGCGGTCGGCGCCCATGGCGTTGAACGGCGGGTCCGGGTAGGCCACCCCGACCCTCAACGTCGTCACCGGTTCACCTGGGCTGCCGCCGGACGGGTTAGGCGTCGTCCAGCAGGTCGGGGGTGACCGCGGACTCGGTGTCGGGAATGCCGTCCTGCTTGGCCTTGCGGTCGGCCATCGACAGCAGTCTCCGAATACGGCCCGCGACAGCATCTTTCGTCATCGGCGGGTCGGCAAGCCGGCCGAGCTCCTCCAGCGAGGCCTGGCGGTGTTCCACCCGCAGCCGGCCGGCCGTGGACAGGTGATCGGGCACCGTGTCGCCGAGGATCTCCAGCGCCCGCTCCACCCGCGCGGCCGCCGCGACCGCTGCCCGCGCCGAGCGCCGCAGGTTCGCGTCGTCGAAGTTGGCCAGCCGGTTCGCCGTGGCCCGGACCTCGCGGCGCAGTCGGCGTTCCTCCCACACCAGGCGGGTGTCCTGCGCCCCCATCCTGGTCAGGAGCGCACCGATGGCCTCCCCGTCGCGGACCACCACCCGATCGCTGCCCCGCACCTCGCGGGCCTTGGCACTGACCCCCAACCGGCGGGCCGCACCGACCAGGGCCAGCGCCGCCTCCGGACCGGGGCAGCTGACCTCCAGGGCTGATGAGCGTCCCGGCTCGGTGAGCGAGCCGTGCGCCAAAAATGCTCCCCGCCAGGCGGCTTCGGCGTCGCCGACGCTGCCGCCGACCACCTGGGCGGGCAGCCCGCGCACCGGCCGGCCCCGCAGATCCAACAGTCCGGTCTGACGGGCCAGCGCTTCGCCGTCCTGGGCGACGCGCACGACGTAGCGCGTGCTCTTGCGGATTCCGCTGGCCGAGAGCACGTGGACGACGGCGTTGTAGCCGTAGAGATCGTGGATGTCCTTGCGGAGCCTGCGCGCGATCACTCCGAGGTCCACCTCTGCCTCGACGACGACCCGCCCCGCGACGATGTGGAGCCCGCCTGCGAAGCGCAGTAGCGAAGCCACTTCGGCGCGACGCGCACTCACCGAGTTGATGATCAGACGGCTGAGCTCGTCTTTGACCTCGGCTGTCATCGCCACGAAATCGTCACCTCTCGTCGATTGGCCGGGCGGCAGGCGTGGGCGCCGCCGGCTCCTGAAGTGTGCTCGCAGGCCCGCTTCCGCGCAGCCGTATGCGCTCCAGTACCGCGGCCAACCTCGCCGGGTCATGTAATGGTGTACCAGGTCTGGACACGTCAGCAAACTCGACGTTGGCTTCCAGGATGGCGGCGGTATGCCTCAGTTGGTCGCGCTCGCGTTCGCCAGGAACGCGGCCCCCGTCGACGACGATGTCGTGCACGGTGAACCCGGGCGCGTGCTGCGCCAGCACGTGAATGTGCCGCTCGGCCGAGAAGCCCGCCGTCTCCCCCGGCTCGGCGACCAGATTCAACACCAGCGCCCGGCGCGCCTGCGTCGCCTGCAGTGCGGCCACCAATTCGGGTACCAGAACGTGGGGAATCACACTGGTGAACCAGGATCCCGGGCCAAGCACGGCCAGGTCGGCGCCCATGATCGCGTCGACCGCCTGCCGGGTCGCAGGCGGATTGCTCGGCGAAAGCCGCACCCGCCGCACCTTGCCGACGGTGGTGGCGACGGCCACCTGTCCCTGGATCACCCTGCTCATGCGCGGATCCGACTCCAGCCCCGCGACGTCGGCCTCGATCTGCAGCGCGATCGGGCACATCGGCAGCACTCGGCCCTTGACGCCCAGGATGCGACCCAGTTCGTCGAGGGCCGCGACGGGATCGGCCAATACCTCGTTGAGGCCGGCCAGCAGCAGATTCCCGATGGGGTGGCCGGCCAGCGCTCCGCTGCCGCCGAACCGGTGCTGGATGATGGTCGCCCACAGCTGACCATGTGGGCTGTCGGATGCCAACGCCGCCAAGGCCATTCGAAGATCACCCGGCGGGACGACGTCCAATTCGCTGCGCAGCCGGCCGGAGGACCCTCCGTCGTCGGCCACCGTGACCACGGCGGTAACGTAGGGCGTGAGCCGGCGCGCCGCCGACAGCGTGGCGTAGAGCCCGTGTCCTCCGCCCAGAGCGACGATCCGGGAGCTCATTCCCGGCCCAGATCCCGGTGCAGCACCCGCACCGTCAAGAGGCCGTCACCGGATAGCCGCGCAGCGAGCGCCTCGGCCATGGCGACGCTGCGATGTTTGCCGCCGGTGCAGCCGATGGCAACGGTCATGTAGCGCTTTCCCTCCCTGCGGTAGCCGTCGATGACGAGGTCCAGCAGCCGATGGTAGGTGTCGATGAACTCCCCGGCGCCGGGTTGACCCAGCACGTAGTCGCGGACCGCGGGATGCTGCCCCGTATGCGGGCGCAGCTCGTCGACCCAATGTGGATTCGGCAGGAACCGGACGTCCATCACGGTGTCGGCGTCCATCGGCAAGCCGTACTTGTACCCGAATGATTCGACGGTGACACTGGTGTGTGCGACGGCCTCGCCCCCGAATGCGCGCTCGATCGCGGTGCGAAGCTCGTGCACGGACAACGTCGAGGTATCGATGACGAGGTCGGCCACGGCGCGCACCGAGGCCAACATGGCGCGCTCGGCGGTGATCCCTTCGGCCAGTGTCTGATTGCCCTGCAGCGGATGACTGCGCCGGTTCTGTTCGTAGCGGCGGACCAACATGTCGTCCGATGCCTCCAGGAACAACACCCGCGGGGTGATCTGACGGGTGGCCAACTCGGTGCGGACCCAGTCCAGATCGCCGGTGAAACCCCGCGAGCGGACGTCCATGACGACCGCCAACTGGGTGATCCGCGAACCGGCCGCCAACCCGAGCTCGACCATGCGCGCGATCAACTCCGGAGGCAGGTTGTCGGCCACATACCAACCGAGGTCCTCGAGCACCTTGGCGGCCGTCCCCCGACCGGCGCCTGAGAGCCCGGTGACCAGCAGCACGTCGATGCCGGCCGACCCGTCCTCCGCGCCGTCGTGAAGTAGTGGGTCAGCCATGGGCGATTCGCCGCCGCTTCCCGATTGCTTGCTGCCCGATGATGGTTGGGCACCCCCCGTCATCCCGATGCCGTCTGTTGATCATGCTCGACCAGCTCGGCCGGCGCGTCCGTTTCCGCGGCCCCGCCGAGTGCCCCGAGGACGGCCTTGGCCGTCGCGACCCCGATGCCGGGCACGGCGACGAGTTCCTCGACGCTGGCCTCCTTGAGCCTGGCCACCGAACCGAAGTGGGTGACGAGCGCCTTTCGGCGGTGCTCACCGAGCCCGGGGACGTCGTCGAGAGCCGACGCCGTCATCCGCTTGGAGCGCTTGCTGCGGTGGTAACTGATGGCGAAGCGGTGCGCTTCGTCACGTATGCGCTGCAGCATGTAGAGGCCTTCACTGTTGCGCGGGAGGATGATCGGCTCGGCCGCGGCCCCCGGCTGGGCTGGCACCCACACCTCCTCCAGTCGCTTGGCCAACCCGACGACCGCGACGTCGGTGACGCCCAGCTCGTCGAGCACCGCCGCGGCGGCGTTCACCTGCGGCGCCCCACCGTCGACGACGAAGAGATTTGGTGGATAGGCGAATCGGCGTGGGCGCGCGCCGGGTTCGGCTCCGGCTTCGGCGAGGGGCCGCTCGGCGTCGGCGACGTGGCGCTGGAAGCGCCTCCTGGTGACCTCGGCGATGGATGCGACGTCGTCGGAACGGCCGTCCCCGGCCGCCTCTCTGATGGAGTAGTGCCGATAGTCCGACTTGCGCGGCAGGCCGTCCTCGAAGACCACCAGGGACGCCACCACGTCCGTGCCCTGAACGTGGCTGATGTCGATGCACTCGATCCGCAACGGCGCGTCGGCCAGGTCGAGGAATTCTTGAATGCTCTGCAGGGCCACGGATCTGGCGTTGAAGTCACCCGCCCGCTTGAGCTTGTGCTGAGCCAAGGCGTCCTGGGCGTTGCGGTGCACGGTCTCGGCGAGCGCCCGCTTGTCGCCCCTGGCCGCGACGCGCAGCTGGACCCGGGATCCGCGCAGCCCGCTCAACCAGGTGGCCAGTTCCTCGGCGTTGTCGGGCAATACCGGTACCAACACCTGACGCGGCACCGGGTTGGTGGCCTCGTCTCCCCCGGCGTCGCCGGCCCCGTCCAGCTCGGCCTGATCGCCGTAGAACTGCGTCAGGAACTGTTCCACGAGCTGCTTCTGCGCAGCTTCGTCGGGCTCTCCGGGCTTTTCGACGATCCACCCCCGTTGGCCCCTGACGCGGCCGCCGCGGACGTGGAAGACCTGGACCGCGGCTTCGAGCTCGTCGTCGGCGAAGGCCACCACGTCGGCGTCGGTGCCGTCCCCGAACACCACGGTCTGCTTCTCCAACGCCCGCTTGAGCGCCCCGATGTCGTCTCGCAGCCGGGCGGCGCGTTCGAAGTCCAACTCCTCGGCCGCCGCACTCATCTGCCGTTCCATGTCGCGGACGAGCCGGTCGGTCTTACCCGCGAGGAAGTCGCAGAAGTCGAGCACGATCCTGCGATGTTGCTCGGCGGTGACGTTGCCCGTGCATGGCGCCGAGCACTTGTCGATGTAGCCCAGCAGACACGGTCGGCCAATCTGGTTGTGTCGCTTGAACACTCCAGCCGAACACGTGCGGGCGGGGAATACCCGCATCAGCAGATCGAGCGTCTCGCGGATGGCCCACGCGTGTGAGTACGGTCCGAAGTAGCGCACACCCTTGCGGCGTGGCCCGCGGTAGACGAACAACCGCGGGTACTCCTCGTTGAGGGTCACGGCCAACACCGGATACGACTTGTCGTCGCGGTAACGAATGTTGAACCGGGGGTCGAACTCCTTGATCCAGTTGTACTCGAGTTGGAGCGCCTCGACTTCGGTGCCGACGACCGTCCACTCCACGCTGGCCGCCGTCATGACCATCCGACGGGTGCGGGGCGCCAACCCGGACAAGTCCGCGAAGTACGAGTTCAGCCGGCTCCGCAGGCTCTTGGCCTTGCCGACGTAGATGACCCGGCCGTGGGGGTCCCGGAACCGGTAGACGCCCGGTTCCACGGGGATGGAACCGGGTGCCGGTCGGTACGTCGTTGGATCGGGCACGTCAACCAGGCTAGTGCGGGGCGCCGACGACGCCGTCGATGAGCTCGCAGAATGCGGCGGCCTTGGCCACGTAGTTGGGGAACAGGTCGTAGCTGGCCGCCCCCGGCGAGAGCAGCACCACGTCGACCCCGGGCAGCGCCGCGGCGGTGCGCACGGCCTGTTCGAGGCTGTCGACGGGGTGTACCCGATCCGGGTGGGTGGCCGCGAACCTGCGGCCGATGTCCGTGCCGTTGGATGGCGCTTGGATCAGCTCCACCCGCCGCGAGCCGCTGCACAGGTACTCGTCGAGTTGGGCGTAGCTCAGCTGCCTGTCCATGCCGCCGACGATCAGCGCGACGTGCGCGTCGGGCCGCATGGCCTTCAGCGCGGCGACGACGCTCTCGCCGGTGGTGGCCAGGGTGTCGTCGATCCAGGTCTTCGCGCCGGTGGTCCGCACGGTCTGCAGGCGATGCGGCAGGCCGACGAACGTGCTGCTTGCGGCGGCCGCCTCGGCCTCGGAGACGGGCCGACCCAGCACCTGAGCGGCGGCGGCGAGCGCCAGGGCACCGTTGACGACGTTGTGTTCGTAGCTCATCACCCCGGCTCCGGCGGGGGCGGTGTCGGGATCGACCAACAGCACGGTGGGCGGGAACTCGGTGACACCTGCTCGTCGGAACGTGGCCAGTGTCTCGGGCGTCGTCACCAACGTCTCGGCACCGGTTCGGAAGACGTTGGCCTTCGCTTGGTAATACGCGGTGGTGTCACCGTGCCAATCCAGGTGGTCCTCATAGAGATTGGTGACGATCGCCACTGCGGGCGAGCAGGACAGTAGGGCGGCCTGCTGGCTGGACAGTTCGGCCACCACGATGACGTCGCCTTCGGGCGTCAGGTCCGACAGCGGGGTGCCGATGTTTCCGGCAACAACGGCTTCTGCCCCCAGCGACGTGAGCAGATGCCCCAGGAACGACGCCGTGGTGCTCTTGCCCTTGGTACCGGTGACGCCGATGGTGCGCGCCGCATGCCGGGACATGAACCAGTCGGCCGCACTGGAGATTCGGAGGCCGGATTCCCGCAGTTCGGCGAACACCGGTTGAGCCCAGGGCACTCCGGGACTGACGAACACGATGTCGCAGTGTCGGAGCCGATCCAGGTGTTGGGGTCCGCGGTAGACGGTCAGCGCGGCGACGTCGTCCGGCGCCTCGGTCGGGCTCAGGCCGGTGTCATCGACGGCCTCGATGCGCGCGGCTCCCGCGGCAGCCGCGGTCCGCGCCATCGACCGCCCCTCGCGGCCGAAGCCCCACACTCCGACGACACGGCCCGCGAGGTCGGGCAGGGAGTCGGCCATCACGTCAGCTGGGGAGCTCGGCGAAGGCCAACGCGCCCACGTACCCGGCGGGCACGTAGTCGACCGCGGATTCGGATTCGTCGTCGTTGGCGGCGACCGTCACCAATTCGGCTCGGCGCGAGCGGAACTGCTCGACGAGTGGCAACCCGCTCCACTCCTGGTCGTCGAGCACCGCGAGCATCGATTCGGCGGCCTCGTAGTACTCCCCGACACACTCGAAGGGCTTGTGCGCCCCGAGGCCGAGGATGTCCTCGAAGCCGGGCTGAT
>JAHFVB010000221.1 GCA_023264755.1 Mycobacterium sp.
CGCAACCGCTTCAGCCGCCCGGCGCTGGCGGTGGTGCTCGCGGCGGCCGTCCTGATTGGCGGCGTGGCGGGCTGCGCCGACCAGCCACGAGCGGCCCATCAGTCGGTGCCGGCGCAAGCCCATCCGAGTGCGCAGGCCCGTCCTACTGCGCAGGCGCTCCCGCCCGCAGCGTCGGGGCCCCGCTACGTGGCGATGGGCGATTCGGCGGCCGCAGCGCCCCTGGTGCCCGACCAGGCCCAGCCCACCGGTTGCCTCAAGTCGACGAACGACTACCCGTCGGTGCTGGCCCGTCGACTCGGCGCGACCTCCTTCACCGACGTGACGTGCAGCGGCGCCAGGACCGAGGACCTCCGCTCCCGGGCGCAGCCCACCCGCAGCGGGCCGGTGCCGCCACAGCTGGACGCCGTCACCGCGGACACCCAATTGGTCACCGTCACCATCGGCGGCAACGACATCGACCTACCGGCGAACGCCGTGAAGTGCCGGCGCACGACCCTGGACCTGCCGCCGTGCTCCCCGGAGTTGGTCGTCGATGGCGTCGACCGCATCTCCCAAGCCATCGAGGCGGACGCCGAGCACTGGTCCGCGCTCGTCGACGCGGTGCGCACCAGGGCTCCGGACGCGCGGATCATCCTGGTCGGGTACGGCACCTACGTTCGGCCGCAGGGTTGCTTTCCGACCCAGCCGATCAACCCCGTCGATGCCGACTACTTCCAGGCCAAGCTCGACGAACTGGACGCCCGCTTGGCTCGGGTCGCCGCGGCCCGCGGCGTCGAGTACTTCGATACCGCCCCGGTGACCGTGGGGCACGACATCTGCGCCGCGCCACAGGATCGGTACGTCGAGGGTTTCGTCCCCACCCATCCCGCGGCGCCGCTGCATCCGAACGCCGCGGGCGCGGCGGCCGTCGGAAACGCGCTGGCCGACTACGTGAGCTCGGAGCCCGCCCGCGGGTAGCGGTCTGCGGTGACCGGTGGGTAGCGCTCCGCGGCGACCGGCGCCCAGCCCCGCGTGCGGAACCACAGGACGGCCGCGGCGATGACCACCTCGACGACTGCCAAGGCGGTCGCCAGGGTCATGGCGGAGGACTCCGGAAGCGGTGCGGCGGTGCCGAAGCCGCCGCCGTGGTGATGCGCTGACGACATGGGCAGATGGACCGCGATCATGGCCAGGTTCATCGCCGCGACCAGCACCCAGGACCGCACCGTCCCGCGCAACCAGATGTCCCGCGCACAGTAGAGGCAGGCGAGCATCATCGTCACCGTCAGCAGCATGACGATCGGGTTCGTGGCGTGCCCAAGCAAGATCCCGTGCAGCACAACCGAACACAGCGCAGTCACGGCGTAGCACCGACGGCCCAACATGGCGATGCGCGCGCTCACGTCGCATCACCCCGTTTCGCCTCCGGGTACCCGGCGGAACGAGTCCACTCCGGGTGGGGCGCCGGCTTGCGGTCACCCTCCCGGTGAATCCTGCCAGCTTTTCCGCTGCGCGCGCGGTGAGTCGATGGACGAAGGTGGGGCTAGCCTCGGTCGGGCGACCAGTACGCGAGCATCTCGGCGAAGGTGTCGAAGGCGGGCGTGTTGATCCCGTAGGTCGCCTCGAAGTGCACGCTCAACGGAAAACCGAGCCCACCGACCCCGTCGATGACCCGCTTGTACAGCTCGACCATCAGCTGGCGCCGCTGCACCGGTTCGGTGCCCGCCAACGTCCGCACGAAGTCCTGCTCGGCGGCCACCGCCGCGTTCCCGGGATCCTGAATCAGCCAGTTGATGAGCCCAATCCTGGTCTCGACCTGCGGCACGAATCCGAAGGACAACAGGATCTCGGGACGATGCTCATTGGTCCTGGCGAATTCGGTGAGGAAGTCCACGATGGCATCCGAGTAGAGCAGCTGGGTCATGCCGTACGTGGCGCCGCGATTGCACTTGAACTCGAACCGGCCCTGCTCGCCCTCGCGGGTGGGGATCAGGATCACGCCGCGGTTGGGCACCAGGTCTTCGAAGATCGACAGCGCATCGGTGGGCGCGACGCCGGAGCCCTCGCCGTCGTTCATGGTGCGCGGCACTCCGACGAAGGCGATGCCGTCGATACCGGTCTCGCCGAGGATCGTCAGCCGCTGCCGCAGTGTCGGCTCGTCGAGGAACGCCGTGACCTGGGTGCAGAGTCCGTTCACGCCGGGCAGTTCGGGCTTGATGATCGACCAGAAGTCCAGCACGTCCATCTTGGGCTTCATCTCGACGGGCCGACCTTCGTCCTCCTCGATCATCCCGGGGATCATGACGTGGCGGATCCGACCGCTGAGCCCCGCCTCCGCGGAACTCTTCAGTACCTTCTGCGCGTCCTCCAGGGCCTGCTCGCGGCCGCGTTCGGAGTTGGGAGGGACGAGCTCCAGCGCGATCGTGTTCAGGCTCAACGGACGGCTCCCGGTCGAACTCGGTGAAGGCCGCGGCCAGCCGACACCGATGTCGGCAAAGCACCCCCGAGGTGACGGGCAGCGGCCTTCGCGAAGAACTGAGCTTACCTACCGCCCCTGAATTGCTCGTCCGTCACGTTCGCCACCCGAAACCGAGCGGCGGCCACGCTAGCCTGGGTGAGGTGAGCATCGCGCCCAGTCCCGCCGTCGTCCTGGAGGCCGGTTTCCTGCGCGAACTGCCCGAACTGGCGATCCCCTGGTCGGCCGCGGCGGCTCCCGCGCCCAGTTTGCTCGCCCTCAACGAGGCGTTGGCGTCCGCGCTGGGGCTCGACGCGGCGTGGCTGCGTAGTCCCGCCGGGGTGCGCTTCCTGGTCGGCAACCTGGTCCCGGAGGGCGCCACACCCGTCGCCCAGGCCTACGCCGGTCACCAGTTCGGCGGCTTCGTGCCACGGTTGGGCGACGGGCGGGCGCTCTTGCTCGGCGAGTTCGTCGGCTCGGATGGCGAACGCCGCGACCTGCACCTGAAGGGCTCGGGTCGCACGCCGTTCGCCCGCGGCGGCGACGGGCTGGCCGCCGTCGGCCCGATGCTGCGCGAATACATCATCAGCGAGGCGATGCACGCGCTGGGCATTCCCACCTCGCGCGCGCTGGCCGTGTTGGCGACGGGGGCCCAGGTCTACCGCGACACCGCGCTGCCCGGAGCGGTGCTCACCCGCGTCGCGAGCAGCCACCTGAGGGTCGGCAGCTTCCAGTACGCGGCCGCCACCGGCGACGTCGACTTGCTGCGCCGGCTAGCCGACCACGCCATCGCTCGCCACCATCCCGCGGCCGCGGCCGCGGCCAATCCGTACCTCGCCCTGTTCGAGGCCGTCGTCGCAGCGCAGGCCGCGTTGGTGGCCCGCTGGATGCTCGTCGGCTTCGTCCACGGGGTGATGAACACCGACAACATGACGATCTCGGGCGAGACCATCGACTACGGGCCGTGCGCGTTCATGGAGGCCTTCGACCCGGCGACGGTGTTCAGCTCGATCGACCACGGCGGGCGCTACGCCTACGGCAATCAGCCCGCCGTCGCGGCGTGGAATCTCGCCAGGCTGGCCGAGGCGCTCTTGCCGTTGCTCGCCGAGGATCAGGACCGGGCCGTCGCACTCGCGACGGAAGCACTGTCCGGTTTCGGCGCCCGGTACGAAGCGGACTGGACGGCCGGGATGCGGGCCAAACTTGGCCTTTCCGAAGAGCTTTCGAACGACGATCTACTGCCGCTCGTCGAGGACCTGTTTCGACTGCTGGCGGACAACCACGTCGACTACACGTCGTTCTTCCGCGCGCTCGGCCACGGCGCCAGGGGCGACCGCGAACCAGCCCGCGGACTGTTCGCCGACCTGGCCGGTTTCGACGCGTGGGCGACGCGGTGGGCGAAACTGGTCCCCGACGGCGCGGCGATGGACCGCGTCAACCCGGTCTACATTCCGCGCAACCACCTGGTCGAGGAGGCGCTCGCGGCCGCTACGTCCGGTGACCTCACCCTCTTCGAACGGCTGCTGGTGGCGGTCACTGCACCATACGACGAACGGCCCGGCCTGGACCGGTACGCCGAGCCGGCGCCCGTGGACTTTGGTAGTAGCTACCAAACTTTCTGCGGTACTTAGCCTTCCGCCGTGCGATTTGTGCACGCATAGGAGCGGTGGGCGCGCCTGCGCGTGCACAAATCACCGGGGTCTGCGGAATTGTCGCTGGGCGGCCAGCCGGACGGGCGCGTTGTCGGTGCCGTACCCGTCGTAATCGCCGATGCGCTGCACGAATTCGAAGAACACCGTGCCGACCGTGCGAGTGTAGAAGTGGATGAACGCCCCGTCGGCGTTGCGGTCGTAGAGCAGGTCGAGCTCGCGCAGTTCGGCGACCGTATCCGCGTCGACCCCGAACCGGCCGGCGACGTAGTCGTAGTAGTTGTCCGGCACCGCAAGGAAGTTCAGGCCTCTGGCCCGGGCTGCTCGGGCGAACGCGACGACGTCGGGGCATGCGAACGCGATGTGCTGCGGCATCGCCACTTCTTCGAGCACGTGCGGAGCAACGTTGAGCGGCAAGCGAATCGAGCCGTCGTCGGTCCGCATGACCTGGCTGCGCACCAGTCCGCTGGGCCCGGCCACCTCGGTCGGGGCATCCGCGGACAGCCCGAAGACGCTGGTCAAGAACAGCACCGCCTCGTCGGCCGTCTGCCATGGCACGGCGAGGTTGACGTGGTCGATGGCCGCCACCGTCGCGCCGGGAGAGGGCGGCAGACCGTGTTCGAACTCCTCCACCCACGCCGGCACGGTCCCGGCCGGCGGTGCGGTCACCCAGAAGAACTCGGTGCCCTCGGGCGCCACCGCTCCGCCCAGCGGTTGTTCGGAGGCGTAGGTCCGGCGATAGGTCACCGGGGCCATCAGGTCGGCGGCCCGGCGCGTCGTGGCGTCCCCGTCGGGTACTTGAAGCCCCACGGCGGCCACGTGCGGAGCCAGGTCGCGGGCTTGATGTTCGTTGAGCACGATCCGGACGTCGGCGCCGTCGCCTGCGGCCCACAGCGACACCGGTTTGGTGCGGTGGCGGCCGCGCGGGGTGAATCCGAGCTGCTCGAGTAGCAGTTCGACGTCGCTGGTGTCCTCGGCCTTGAGTTCGACGAAGTCGAATCCGACGGGCGGTTTGGCCTCGGCGACCGGTGTCAGCCTGGCTTCCCCCGCACACCCCGGAAGCGCGGCGACCTTGTCCTGCAACCACACCAGGGACCGCAGCGCGTGGACCGCGGTGCGGCCCGGATCGGTCTGCCGGAAGGTGTCGTTGAAGACTTCGAGCGACAGCGGCCCGGCGAAGCCGGTCTTCAGCACGTGCGCGACGAAGTTGGGCAGGTCGAAGGCGCCCTCGCCGGGGAACAGCCGGTGGTGGCGGCTCCAGGACAGCACGTCCATGGACAGCGCGGGCGCGTCGGCGAGCTGCAGGTAGAAGATCTTCTCGCCGGGAATGGTCTCGATGGCCGCGGGCTCGTGGCCCCGCGAGAGCACGTGAAAGCTGTCCAGGCACACTCCGACCGCGGCGTGGTCGGCCAGTTCGACGATGCGCCAGGCGCGGCGATAATCGTCGGCGAAGCGCCCCCAGGCCAGCGCCTCGAACGCGACCTTGACGCCGTAGCGCTGGGCCACGTCGCCGAGGCGGCGGAGTTGGTCGGCGGAGTGCGCGTCGGAGTCGACCGTCGCGGTGGCGACGTTGCTGCAGACCAGCACGGTGTCGATGCCGAGCCGCTGGGCGGTGGCGAAGGTGGCGGCGGCGCGGCGCAGGTTCTCGGCGAAGGTGGCCTCGTCGACGCCCTCGATGTCGCGCAGCGGCTGGTACAGGTCGAGCGAGAGCCCCAGTCGGCGGGCCAGCGCCCGAATTTCTTCGGGGCTGTGGTCGCTGGCGATCAGGTCGGGCTCGAAGATCTCGACCCCGTCGAATCCCGCGGCCGCGCAGGCGTGCAGCTTCTCGACGAGGGAGCCGCTGATCGAGACGGTGGCGATGGACGTCTTCATGGTGTGCCTCCAATCACATCCAAATGTACTAAATGGTTAATACATTGGGAAGCCCGCGCGCGATCGGGGCCCGCCACCCCCAGTAAGCTGCCGATCGTGACCGCCGCCGAGCCGAGACGGGAACTGCAGCGCGATGCCGAACGCACCCGCGCCGAGGTGCTGGCCGTCGCCACCGAGGTCTTCGCCGAATCCGGCTACTCCGGCGCCAGGGTCGACGAGATCGCGCAGCGCACCCGAACCACGAAGCGGATGATCTACTACTACTTCGGCGGCAAGGAGCAGCTGTACCTGGCCGTGCTGGAGAACGCCTACCGCGGCATCCGCGAAGCCGAGCAGAAGCTCCAGGTCGACCACGTCGACCCCGTCGTGGCGATGCGCAGACTGGCCGAGTTGACGTTCGATCATCACCTCGACCACCAGGCCTTCATCCGACTGGTGTCGATCGAGAACATCCATCGGGGCGAGTTCATCAGTCAGCTGGACTCGCTGCGCAGCCTGTCCCAGCCCGCGACCGCGCTGTTGGACGAGATCCTGGCCCGCGGGCGCGAGCAGGGGGTCTTCCGCACCGACGTCGACGCGCTCGACGTCCACTTGGTCATCAGTTCCTACTGCGTCTTCCAGGTCGCCAACCGGCACACTTTCGGCTTCCTGTTCGGGGTCGACCTGACCGAGCTCACCCGGCGGGCGCACATGCGCCGGATGCTGGGCGACGTCGTGGTCGGCTGGCTCACTTCCCACTGATTCGAGACTCCGCCCACACTCAGGGGTTGACGAGACCCACACCACACTGTTCTACTTCTTGTACGTACCAGTTAGTACATTAGGTAAGGACGGTTCCACCCGATGGCTCGACCCACTCCCCCCGGCTTCCTGACCGGCCTCGTCGGCGTCGGCGTCGGACCCTCGCTGACCCCCGCCCTGCACATGGCCGAGGGCCGCGCCAACGGACTGGACTACCTGTACCGCACCATCGACCTCGGCGAGCTCGGCCTCGCCCCGGAACGAATCGGCGAGGTGCTCACCTGGGCTCGGTCGCTCGGCTTCAACGCCCTGAACGTCACGCACCCCTGCAAGAAGCTGGTCATCGACCACCTCGACACCGTCGACGACGCGGCCGCCGCACTCGGCGCGGTCAACACCGTGATCTTCGAAGCCACCCGGACGGTCGGCTACAACACCGACGCCCCTGGCTTCGCGACCGGATTCGCCGAAGGCCTGCCCGGCGCACCGACCACCAACGTGGTGATGCTCGGAGCCGGGGGCGCCGGGGCCGCCGTCGGCCACGCCCTGCTCGAACTCGGTACCGACCACCTGACCGTCGTCGACATCGACGTCGACCGCGCCAGTGCGCTGGCCGGTCAACTGTCGGCCCGGCACCACGACGCCCACGTCGACGCCTCGTCCTTCGACAAGCTGGACGTGTTGCTGCCGCACAGCGACGGCGTCGTGCACTGCACGCCCACCGGCATGGCCGACCACCCGGGCCTGCCGTTCGACGAGATGTTGCTGCACCCCGCCCTGTGGGTCGCCGACATCGTCTACCGCCCGCTCGACACCGCGCTGCTGACCGCCGCCCGCAGCGTCGGGTGCCGCACGCTCGACGGCGGCCACATGGCCGTGCACCAGGCCACCACCGCATTCGAATTGATCACCGGCATCAGGCCGGACGCCGCCAGGATGTCGCGGCACTTCCGTAGCCTCGTCGGCTCATTCGCACCCACCGTCTGATCGTTCGAAGGAAACTAGGAGGACTCCGATGACCGCAATCCATCCGAAACCAGCAGGGGGCGCGCCTCCGGACGGTCCCGCCCGTACCCCGAGGCGAGCGGCCCTGGCCAGCTTCATGGGTAGCGCCGTCGAGTACTACGACTTCTTCCTCTTCGGCCAGGCCGCGGCGCTCATCTTCCCCAAGGTGTTCTTCCCGGCCGGCGGCGGCGAGGGCGCGCTGGTGCTGGCCCTGGCCACCTTCGGAGTCGCCTACTTCGCCCGACCCGTCGGCGCATTCGTG
>JAHFVB010000222.1 GCA_023264755.1 Mycobacterium sp.
GTAGTCCTCGGCGGCCCGGACGGGGTCGAGGTTGGCGGCCAGGGCGACCGCGGTGGACAGCCGGAGGTTCTCGGTGCGCTCTCCGATCGCCGCCAGGATCACAGGCGGAGCCGACGTCGTGTACTCCAAGCCGTGGTGTTCGCCGATGTGGATGCCGTGGAAGCCGGCTTGGTCGGCGACTGCAGCGGCCTCGACGATGGCCCGGTGGCGCTGCGCTGCGGTCTCGCGCGTTCCAGTTATCGGATCGGTCACCTGATCACCCAGGGTCATCAAACTCAACTTCATCGCGCGCTGCCTCCAGCTGGTCGTCGGTTGCTTGAGACAATATCAAACGCTGTTTGGTTAAGGAAGTGTATTTACCCGTCGTTGTTTGGTTATTGTGTTCCTTCACGAAGGAGGCGTTGTGATCGACGTGATCGAGGTCAGCCCGCGCGACGGGCTGCAGAACGAATCCGTGCTGCTGCCGACGGCGACGAAGGTCGAGCTGATTCGGCGCGCGACGGCGGCGGGGGCGCGACGAATCGAGGCCGTGTCCCTCGTGCGGCCCGACGCGGTGCCCGCCATGGCAGACGCCGAAGCGGTCCTGGCTGCCGTGCCACGCCGCGCGGAGGTATCGCTCATCGGGTTGGTGCTCAACGAGCGAGGCTTCACGCGTGCGCAATCGGCGTCGGTCGACGAGATCAACGTCGTCGTGCCGGTGACGGACACCTTCGCCCGGCGCAACCAGAACGCCGGCGCCGACGAACTGCTGGCGATGGCGGAGCTGGTGGCCGAGAGCGCGGCGCGCAGTGGATTGCCCTGCTCGGTCACCCTCGCCGTAGCCTTCGGCTGCCCCTTCGAAGGCGAGGTCGACCCCGAGCGTGTCGTCGCGTTCGGGGTACGGGTGGCGCGGGCCGGAGCGGCGGAGGTCGCCATCGCGGACACGATCGGCGTCGGAGTGCCGACACAGGTGCGACGGCTCCTCGGTGAGTTACGGGCGGAGCTGCCGGCAACGCCTCTGCGAGCACACTTCCACAACACCAGGAACACGGGTTACGCCAATGCAATGGCTGCCGTGGACGCCGGAGTCACCCGACGCGACGCCAGCATCGGTGGCATCGGCGGCTGTCCCTTCGCTCCGAACGCCACCGGGAACATCGCAACCGAGGACCTCGTGTACATGCTGGAGCGCAGCGGCCTCGACACCGGACTCGATCTGCCGACCCTCATCGAGACCGCGGGCTTTCTCGGCGATGCGCTCGGACGGGCGGTTCCGGCCCTGCTGCCTCGCGCCGGTGGCTTTCCAACGCCGAACTGATGGCTACGGAAACGCTCGACGGCGCGGCTCCGCGCACCTGACGCTCGTCAATCGGCTTTCGAGTGATTGGGGTTCGTCGGTAGCAGACTCTGCAGCACCCGGCGGTCCAGTTCGAGGCGCTTCGGCACCGTGCGGGCGGTGACGTCCAGCAGCAGCGCCTTGGTCGCACGCAGGGCTGCACGTGGCTTGGCGGCGAGAGCCGCAGTGCGTTCGGCGACGAGCTGGTCCAATGCGGAACCGTCGGCCACCACCTGTGTGACGATGCCCAGCTCCGCGGCAGCAGCGGCGTCGAATCGTTCCCCGAAGAGCATCAGCTGCGCCGCACGTTGATGCCCGACGAGTCGGGGGAGCAATAGCGTGGACGCCGCCTCGGGCACCAACCCGAGGTCGACGAACGGCAGTCGGAAAGTACTCCGGGCCGTGGCGTAAACCAGATCGCAGTGCAGCAGCACCGTGGTGCCCACGCCGACTGCGGGGCCGTCGACCGCTGCGACCAGCACGGCACCCAGAGCGGTGAGCGCGGACAGGAAGCGCACGGGCGGTGGATCGTCGCCGAGCGGAGGGTTGGCTTGCATGTCCAGCAGGTCGTTGCCTGCGGTGAACGCGCCACCGGCACCGGTCAGCACCACGACGGCGGCGCCGGAGTCCTCCGCGGCGGTCAGCTCGTCGGCCAGGGTCGCGTACATCGCCGCGGTGATCGCGTTGCGCTTGGCGGGCCGGCACAGACGAATGATGACGACGTCACCTGCGACAGTCACCTCGACGTCGGCCATCAGCCGGACACCGTCATCGCGGGGCCATCCGGATCGCGGCCTTGGACGCGGTGTAGGCGGACCGCGACCCGCCCGCCGGTCGATGCGAACAGTCTTGCGATGCCAAGGCCGATGCCCTGCGCCGCGCCGGTCACGACCACGGTGCGGCCGGTGAAGTCGAAGGAGATGTTCACGAGCGTCGGGTGTCTTTCCAGGCGATGTCGCGATCGGTTCTTGGTTCGCCAGGCAGACCGAGGACGCGTTCTCCGAGCACGTTGCGCAAGATCTCGGACGTGCCGCCTTCGATGGAGTTGGCCAGCGACCGCAGCCAGGCCTTGCGGATGTCGGTGCTGCCGTGCACCGCCGTGAAGTGCGGTGCAGTTTCGGCGTAGTCGTCGATCAGCAGCCCGTCGTCGCCGGACAGGTCCACGCAGAGCTCGTAGATGGCCTTGTTCAGCTCGGACATCTGCAGCTTGGCGATCGACCCCTCCGGTCCTGGCTGGCGGCCGATTTGGGCGGCGGCGCGGGCGTTGGTCAGCCGCGCTGCCTCTGCGCGGGTCCACAGCAGCATCACCCGCTCCGTCTCGGCCGCGTCGATCCGGCCGGCGGAGAGTGCGGCAGCGAACACGTCGACGAGCTGGCCGATCGGCCCCGATCCGCGGTCGGCCGGCCGGCCGCCGAGGGAGACGCGCTCGTTGGCCAGGGTGGTCATCGCCACGCGCCAGCCCTGACCGACTTCGCCGAGCACATTTGCCTTGGGAATGCGGACGCCGGTCAGGTAGACCTCGTTGAACTCGGCCTCCCCGGTCAACTGGCGGAGCGGCCTGACCTCGACGCCCGGGGTGTGCATGTCGAGTAGGAAGTAGGTCAGCCCGTGATGCTTGGGCACGTTCGGGTCGGTGCGGGCGATGAGGATGGCCCATCGGGCTACATGCGCGAGCGATGTCCAGATCTTCTGCCCGTCGACGACGTAGTCGTCACCATCGAGAACGGCTCGCGTGGCGAGCGCGGCCAGGTCGGACCCGGCGCCCGGTTCGGAGAACAACTGACACCAGATCTCCTCGCCGGAGAAGCACGGGCGCAAGAAACGGGTCCGCTGCTCTTCGGTGCCGTGTGCGTGGATGGTCGGCAGCGCCATGCCGAGCCCAATCACGTTGCGTGCCATGTGGTCGGCAGCCCCCGCGCGAGCCATCCCCAGCTCGATGACGCTTTGCAGTGAAGGATCCAGCCCGCGGCCGCCATGGCCCGGCGCATAGCTCACGACGGCGAGACCAGCGTCGAACCGTGCTTCCCGGAAGGCTCGGTCGGCTGCGACGTCGCTGGGGTCCGGCACGGGGTGCTCGGCCAAGAATGACGCGAGCAGGTCATTGACTTCTGCGGCATCGGGTGTCAGCTCGGAGGCGTCGTCCGTGGGGGCGCCAGGGACCGAAGCTCCCGCGCCGAGATCGAGCAACCTGGCCAACCGGGCCCGGTACTGGGCCGGTGAGCCGAGTAGCAACTGGCTCGACTTCGCGCGTTTGACGTAGAGCTGGGCGGGGTGTTCCCAGGTGAACCCGATTCCACCATGGATCTGGATGTTGTGGGCGGCGCCGCGCGCAAAGGCGTCGGCGGCGACCGAGCGCGCGAGGCTCGCCGCTATCGGCAGGTTTGCCGCGTCGTGTACTGCCGTCCAGAGGCCATGGTGCACAACCGATCTCGCAGACTCGACGTCGACGAGCATGTCCGCGCAAAGGTGCTTGATCGCCTGGAACGAGCCGATCGGGCGGCCGAACTGCACCCGCGTCTTCGCGTAGTCCACTGCCATCGCCAACAGCCGGTCCGCTCCGCCGAGCTGCTCGGCGGAGAGATACAGGACGGCCAGGTCGAGCGTTCGACGGAGTGCCTCGGCTGCTCCGCCGTCGGTGCCGAGCAGCCGGGCGGGAGCGGCGTCGAATCGCAACTCTGCGAGCTTGCGGGTGGAATCCATGGCGGTCAGCGCAGTACGTGCCAGCGCCGGATCGGTTCCCTCGATGGCGAAGAGGCTAGGGCCCACCGGCGTGGTCGCGGCGGCCAGCACCAGCGAGGCCGTCGAGCCGTCGACGACGATGGGGGCCCGGCCGCACACTCGCCATCCGTTGGCCGAGCGCTCGGCAGTGAGACTGGACCGGGACGGTGCCTGGCCGGCCCAGGCCAGGGTCGCGGTGGTGTCGCCTGTGGCAATGCCGGGTAGGTATTCGCCTGCGGCTTCGGGATCGCCGATCTGCATCAGCGCCGTGGCCGCCAGGCCGACGGTCGAAAGGAAGGGGCCGCAGAACAATGCGGCTCCCAGCTCCTCGAAGACCACGCCGAGTTCGACGGGCCCCGCCCCGCTGCCGCCGAATTCGTCGGGTAAGGCCAAGCCGTGCAGGCCAAGTTCACGCGCTGCGCGGGTCCACACGTCCACGTCGAAGCCGGATTCGGACTCCATGAGCCGACGGATGTCGTGTTCGGTGGACTGCTTTTCGAGAAACCCGCGTACTGCCGCACGTAGGTCTTCGGCGTCCTCACCGGGACTGAAACTCATTCGCACCTCGCGGCCGTCGGGGGGTTCCGTCAGCATAACCATATGCTGTTTGATTTGAAGCTGGATCCGCGTCCGCGGGTCCTTTCGATCCGAGGAGCAGGCATGGATGACGACATCGATCGGCCGTTGCGGGGGCGGCGTGCGCTAGTCACGGGCGCCAGCCGAGGCATCGGGGCCGCGATCGCCCGCAAGCTCGCCGGGCAGGGGGCGGACGTCGTGCTGGCGGCGCGGAGCGTGGATGCAATCGAATCCCTCGCCAAGGAACTGGGTGAATCGGGGGTGCGGGCGCTGGCCGTGCCGACCGACATGGGTGACCGTGCCGCACTGCAAGCGCTGATGGACCGCGTGGGCGAGGAGTTCGGTGGCCTGGAGATCCTGGTGAACAACGCCGGCGTCCTGCCCGAAGCAAGCCGCGCCGAGAACCTGTCCTGGGATGCCTGGGATGACACCATGGGCCTGAACCTGTCGGCACCCTGGTTCCTGGCTTGTCGGGCGAAGGAGCTGATGACCCGTGGGGGAGTGGTGGTGAACAACGCCAGCACCGCCGCGTACTTTCCGTCCCGCGGTCTGGTGGCCTACAACGTCAGCAAGTCGGCGATGGTCATGCTCACCAGGGTGCTCGCACTGGAGTGGGCGCGTGAGGGGGTGCGGGTCGTGGGCGTTGCGCCAGGAAAGATCGATACCGAACTGGTCGCCCCGATCGTGGCATGGACCGAGAAACACGACATGCCGTTGAATCCCATGCGCCGCATCGGTACCGATACCGAAGTGGCCGACTTGGTGGCTTTCCTGGTATCAGCTCGGGCCGGGTACATCACCGGCGTCACCATGCCGATCGATGGTGGTGAATTGCTTACTGCTGGTTCGGAACCCGGGCGGTGAGCGCTGAGAATGGGTAGCTGTTGCCATCCGCGCCCGCCTGTCGGTAGCAGCCCAGAACCACTGTCGCTCGTCTGCAATACTGGCCGGGTCGTAGGTGGCGCCGAGCAGAGCGAGCCGCTCATCGGCGAGTTCCCAGTCATTGGGCAGCGTGTAATGCGGATCTGTTTGCGGCGTGCTCATGAATTTCGCCTCTGTCGAACCGCTGCGGGCATGGCGACGGCGGGCGACCGACAGCTCACACCCGACTCCGGGCTTGGCCTGCGTCGAACGCATTTGTCACCTTCTGCGGGATGAACTTCAGCGCGACACGACCGGGTGAATCTGCAGCGGCCGCATGAGCTTCTTGAGCCTGCTCGTCGTCGGGGTCGTAGCGTCGGACGATCTCCCGCAGCACCCACATGACAGTGTCCCGATCCTCGACGACCTCGGTGACGCCCTTGTAGGACAGGCTCTTGGACTTACCGAATGCCGTGATCACGAGCGACGTGCGCGGATCCCTGCGGACTGCGCGGACACGGGCCCGCGTTTGCTCGGAGAGCATCCAAAACACCCCATCGACGTGGATGAACGCCTGGGTGATGCCGATGGGATGGCCGTCGCGGTTGGTCCAGCAGAACGTGCATTCGAGCTGACCGGCGAGTAGTCGTTCGCGTTGGGGCTCGGTGAGTACGAATCCGCTTGCATCTTCGAGAGATTCGAACTTCGTTGCCATCATGCCCTCCGCAGCCGTCGACCCATACGAATCAAATGTCGTTAGTTTAACCGTGCGGCGTGGAATCCGACCGGCTTCTCGGTCATCACGGTCGGATTCCGGCCGATCAGCTCTCCGTGCGAGGTGTGCGAGGTGCGAGGTGCGGGGTGCGAGGCGGGCGGCACCCTCGCGCGACGGCAGGGGCGGCGGAGCCGAATAATTTTCGAAGGCAGGTTATAAAGTAGCGACTGTGCTTGAAGCGAAGCAGCATTCAGCGGCTACCGTGCTCCGCCACGGCGACAACCCGTTCGGGGTGGACCCGAATGCGGACCTGCTGCACGCGGTACCGACGGACCTCCCCGGGTGGAGCGAAACCATGTACTTCCACTGCTGGTCGCCGGACGACGCGGTTGGGGTGTTCATCCACACCACGCGCTGGCCCGCCGATCCGGACCTGTGGTGTGCGCAGACCATCGCGTTGCTCCCCGACGGCCTGCTCCTGGTGGACCGGTCGTGGGGCAGAGCCATCGACGACCGTGGCCCGGCGACCGGCAACCTGCGCATCACATGCGTGGAACCACTTCGACGTTGGCGGCTCACCTTCGACGGCGCCGGTGCCGCGTGCGACCTGGCTCGGATGGGGCGCGGAACGGTGGGTGCCGGACCAGCCCAAGCCTTCACGTTCGACGTGGAACTGGTGGCTGCGGCGCCGGTGTGGGACATGCACGGTGCGCTCGGATTCGAACAGCCCGAAATCACCGAGCTGTCCTGGGCGTCGTTTCATCACACTCAGGGATTCCGTTCCACCGGAGCGCTGTCTTCCCAAGGTCAGAGCTGGTCGCTGACTGGGGTTGCCCACCGCGACCATTCGAGCGGCCCCCGTTACGTCAGTGGGTTGGGCGGCCTGCAGTTCTTCGTCGCCGTCTTCCCTGATTCGGGTCGCGTCGTCAACGGAATGGTCAACTGGGGCCGCGACGGCTCAGTCGACCATCGGGTGTTCACGGTGCAGGAGGGTGGCGCTTGTGAAACCGGCACAGGCACTCGGGTGACCGGCTTGGTCGACTATCACACCCACGACCCTCATCAGATTGCCATCACCCTCGGCAGGTCTGACGGTGACTACCGGCTCGAGGCGAAGCGGTTGCATGGGTACACGCTGACGTATCTGGAACCGAACGAGAACATCAACGGGGTGTGTTTGGACACCCAGCCCGATGCGCTCATCATCACCCAGTCGACGGTGCGTGTCACCGCGCCCGACGGTGAGATCGGGTATGGCGTCGTCGAGCGTGATTACCGGCCATCGATGTTGCCTTCGCCCGAAGAGCGTTGATGTGCAGGATGTCTCAACGCTCACGGCCAGTCCGGTTCCAGAGCGGCACGGTCTAGGCGGTCTCATTCACGCCACCTCGTAGGCGTGGATCAATCGGCGCAGTGCCGCACGAAACCGCTCACCTGCGTCGTCGTTGGCGAAGTGGCGTGCAACATGGGACAGGGCGGGTTGCGCCGCCTGGGTCGTTTCGGACATGCGAACCCGATAGGTATCGTGCAGTCGCTGCCCAGTTCCGGGGAGCGCGGCGCCCAGGGTGAACTGGGCCAGCGTCACCATTGCCTCTACTGCCACCTCGGGTGGGAAGTCCGCGTCGAGCAGCAGCCCCACCAAATGTTCTGCGTGAGTGCGGAACTGGGTGCCCGCCACCGGCTGCTGGGCGATGATCGATGCGACCGCGGGCGAGGAAACCAGCAATTCGTACATCGCAATGAAGAAGTCGAATATTGCGTCCGGCCAGGGCG
>JAHFVB010000604.1 GCA_023264755.1 Mycobacterium sp.
GCACTCGACCGATGTGCGATTCCTCGAGCAGCAGCAACTGAGTGTTGCGGGCCATGCGACGGGTGAAGGTCGTTGCCGTACCAGGCAACCCACCGGGGATCGCGACGTCGAGCGGATGCGCCAGGACGGTGTCTGCTCCCCCCACTCCGGCGGCGAACGCGGCCAGCGTGGTGCGCAGCATGTTCACCCACGGATCGCGTTGCGCCATCATCGGCAACGACGTCACGGCGTGGATGGTTGCATTGCCCGCCTCGGGCTGGCCCACGACGTCGGCTACCCGCGCCCAGAGTTGGCGCGCCGCACGCAACTTGGCGATCGTCATGAATTGGTCGTCGTCGGCGGCGTAGCGGAACCCGACCTGTTGCAACGCGGCTCGCACCGAAAGTCCGTGGGAACCGAGCAGGCGCAGATAGTCGACGGCGGCGGCTACCGCTGCGGCAAGTTCCCACCCCGCGCTGGCCCCCAGCTCGTGGAACGCCGGTCCATCCACCGTGATCGCGCGCACCCCGCCGTCGTAGCCAACGGTCTTGGCGGCGGTGGCGACGACGTCGTCGACCGACGGCCCCCGCGCCCCCTTGAGCGCGGCGGTGAACGGGTCGGCACCGAGGTCGACGGAGAGCCGAGCCCGGCGTTCGTCGTCGAATCCGGCGACGAGCGCGAGCACCGCGTCGGCCGCAGCGACGTAATCGTCTCCGGCCTCGCCGAACTCAAGGACGATCGGCACCAGTTCCAGGAAGACGCCCTCGAGCAGACGATCGAGCTCGGCGGCGGCGACGCCGTCGCCCCCGACGCGAAGCACCAGTGCACTGGTGCCCTCGGTCAGCGCGTTCAGCACCGTCCCGTTGCCCTCCGCCGCGCCTTCGCTGCGCTCCCCTTCGGATCCGGCGCCCGGGAAGAGCTCGGCCACCTTCCATCCGGACTTCACGTCCCGCAGCGCGTCGGCCCCCCGGACGAAGGGCCAAGTCCCGGGCAACGGCGCCTCGGGGAGCTCGTCCAAGACGGTGTACAGCGGGCGGATCGGAAACCCGTCATAGGTCGGCGAGTCGAGTAGGCGTTCGGGTTCGGCGCCCAGTTCGGCGGGATCCTTGCGGCTGCTCTTGGCAAGCACTCCGGCAACTCCGGACCGCCATTGCGCAAGGTCGGATTCGACATGCGCCCCGACGTCGCTGAGGCTCGCACTGGACCCGTGTCCGGACACCGGCATCTCCTGTTGTGACTCGTGTGAGTTAACGCCCGGCCATCAGGCTAAATGATCGCCATCACGGGTCCATCCAGCGGGCAGGCGACGCGCGATCCCGACCACCACGGGCTCCGCGGCCGGTCCCCGTAGGCTGGGTAGCCGTGAAGCCCGTCGTCAGCAGGTTCCGTGCAGTACGCGCGGCCCTCGCGGCGACCGCGGCGCAGCTGTCCCGACGCCGCCTTGCGGCCATCACGGCGGGCATTGTGATCCTGGTCGCATTCGGGTTGTGGGCACCGCTGCCCAGCGCGCTGCAACTTCGGGACTGGGCCACCTCGGTCGGTCCGTGGTTCCCGGTGGCCTTCTTCTTGGCGCACGTGGTGGCGACCGTCTTCCCGTTTCCCCGCACGGCGTTCACCTTGGCGGCCGGGCTGCTGTTCGGCCCGGTGCTCGGCGTGTCGCTGGCCGTGGCGGCGAGCACGGTCAGCGCCGTCCTGGCGCTGCTCCTGGTTCGGTCCGCCGGCTGGCACCTGGGTCGGCTGGTCAAGCATTCCGGGGTCGATTCGTTGAACACCAGGCTCAAGGAACGCGGCTGGCCCACCGTGCTGTCCGTGCGAATGATTCCGGTGGTGCCGTTCTCGGTGATCAACTACGCGGCCGGCTCATCGGCGGTACGCGTGATGCCCTATACGTTGGCCACCTTGGTCGGACTGCTGCCGGGCACCGCCGCGGTCGTCATCCTCGGCGATGCCTTCACCGGCCGCGTCAACCCATTGCTGATCCTGGTGTCGGTCGCCACCGCAACCCTGGGCGTCGCTGGGCTCGGCTACGAGATTCGCACCCACCGACGCAACCGCCCGGCCCCGCCACCCGAGGCTCAGCCCGCCGATCCGGTGATCAGCGCGGGCTGAGGCCGGGTGCCCACGCCCGTCCCCCGCGCACGCTCAGTGCTGCCCTGGGGAGCCGTGCCGGGGCACCGGCTGCGTGTAGTCGCCCGGCGGCTGCGCCTGCTGCGACAGTGGCGCGTACTGAGGTGGGGCGTCGATGGCGTTGGCCACCGGGGTACGCGCCTCGGCCACCGCCTGGGCGACCGCCTGCGCGATCTCCGGATCGGTCTTGGTGTTGAACCACTCGGCGACCTCGGCCGAGTCATCCTCGGGCTTGGGCAGGTCTTCCTCCACCGGCGACGGGGTGTAGCGGAAGACGCCGTCTTCACCCGGCGCGCCGAGCATCTTCGTGAAGCCCTGTAGTGCGGTGCCGAAATCGCTTGGTACCAGCCACACCTTGTTGGCCTCGCCCTTGGCCATCAACGGCAACGTCTGAAGGTACTGGTAGGCCAACATCTCCGGGGTCGGACGACCCGCCTTGATGGCCGCGAAGGTCTTCTCGATGGCCTTCGCCTGCCCCTGCGCCTGCAGGTACGACGCGGCGCGCTCACCCTGGGCGCGCAGCATGCGGGACTGACGGTCGGCCTCGGCGGCCAGGATCGCGGCCTGCTTGGCGCCCTCGGCCGACAGGATCTGCGCCTGCTTCTGACCCTCCGCCTGCTTGATCGACGCTTCCCGGTTGCCCTCGGCCGTC
>JAHFVB010000223.1 GCA_023264755.1 Mycobacterium sp.
CGCGCGACCGGACTCGCCGCCGCGCTACGGCCCTCCGCCTGGTACGCCACGCGACACCGGTCCACTCGGCGCGCCGGTTCGGCCGGACCTCCCGCCGCAACCACAGTGGGGTCCACCCCCTGCCTGGTCACCACCACAGCCACCCCAACAGCCACCGCGCGGACCCCGTCCGCCCGCCCCGCCCAACGCAGGGCAGCTGCCGCACGGCAGCTGGCCGAATCCGGCCTACCCGGCCGACTCGCGAGCGGCCCAGCCACCGCTGGCCGGCTCCTATGCCGATCGGATTAGGGCCGACCAACTGGTGCCCACACCACGCGTCCCACCGTCCTCCGGCTGGCGGCGCGCGTTGTACCGGGCCACGTTCGGGCTCGTCAACGTGGGGCCCTCGGCCGAAGAGCTCCGCCAGGCCGAACAGGAAGCGCGCATCAAGGCGGTGCTGCGGGGCCACTACAAGATCGGCGTGATGGGCAAGGGCGGGGTCGGCAAGACGACGATGTCGGCCAGCATCGGGTCGATCTTCGCCGAGCTACGCCAGGAAGACCGCGTCGTCGCGATCGATGCCGATACCTCGTTCGGCAAGCTCGGCAGCCGGGTCGACCCGAAGGCGACGGGTTCATACTGGGAGCTCGCGACCGACCAGCACCTCGAGACGTTCGCCGACGTCCGCAGCCGGGTGGGGAACAACGCGGCCGGCTTGTTCGTGCTGGCCGGCGAGGCCAGCCCGGCCCGCAGACGGGTGCTCGATCCGGCGATCTACCGGGAGGCCACCTCGCGGCTGGACCGCTACTTCACCATCTCGATCGTCGATTGCAGTTCGACCATGGACTCACCCGTCACCCAGGAAGTGCTGCGCGACCTCGACGCCCTCGTCGTGGTGTCCTCGCCATGGGTCGACGGCGCCGCCACCGCCGGGCAGACCATGGACTGGCTGGCCAACCGTGGCTTGACCGGCCTATTGCGGCGAACCGTGGTGGTACTCAACGACTCCGACGGCCACGCCGACAAGCGCACCCGCGGCATTCTGGCGCAGCAGTTCGCTGGGCAGGGCCAGGTCGTCGTCGAGGTGCCGTTCGACGGGCACCTCCGGCCGGGCGGCGTCATCGCGGGCACCACCGAACTGGCTCCTGCGACGCGGCGCAAGTTCATCGAGATCGCGGCGGCGCTGGCCGAGCACTTTCCGCCCAACGACGAGCACGGCCGCGACCGCCACTAAGAGGTCAGTCCAGCGCCGCGATCAAGGCTTCGATCGACGCCGCCGACGGCGCGGCCACCGGTTGTTCCGTTTCGGCGTGGGCGATCGCGTCCTCCGGCACCCCTGCGGCTTGGGCTGTTTCGGCGATCGTGAGGTTGGCGCGTCTGCGGGCGGCGTAGACGCGTTGCCCCAATGTCGCCGTCGGTGCGGCGGCGGCGAGCATGGTCAACTCGTCGAGTTCGCGGCGCACCAGGCTCAACGCCTTGATCAGCGGCGGCGTGACCCGCCCGATCCGCGCGGCGCGGGCGGCCACCTGTTCGAGCTGCCGTAGATCGGTCAGGATCGCCGTCACCCGCGGGGTGAAGTCCGGGTCGTCCAGTGGCGGCAGCGCGTCGATGGTCGCGCCGAGCGTGTTGACCGCAGCCTCGACGGCTTGGGCTATCAAGGGCGCCTCGTCGGCGCCGGCGCCGGCGACGGGCATGCTGGGTTCGGTCGGGGGCGCTTCGGCCACCCCGTCCCTCAACTTTGCGATGGTGCCGGGCGGCCACTGGAGCACTTCCTCGAGCTTGGCTCGGGTGCGGTCGCGCGGCCAGCTCCTGCCTTTCTCAAAGGCTATGAGCGCGCCGGCGTTGATGATTCCGTCGGCGGCCAGGCTGCGCTGGCTGATGTCGAGCTCACGGCGCCGCGCCGCGGCGGCGGCGCCCGCCCGCACCATGCCGGGGTGCAGCGCCACCGTGGAGTCCTCGTCCTCCGGCGCCACCAAGGTGGTGCGCTCCGCATCGTCCGCAGCGCCGACCGGCGCTGGGCGGACGGCAACCTTGGCCGGAATCACCTCGAACTGCACGGTAGGTCCGGCGACCGGATCTCCGAGCCGCACCGCCATCCCGTCGGTAACGGCCACCGAATGAGCGCGCGAGGTTCCGAGGAACATTCCGTTCATGCTCGTGTCGACGGCGCGCCAGGTGCCGTCGACGAACTCCACTCGGACGTGTACGCGGGAGATGCGGGCATCGTCGATCTTCACCTGGGCGTGGGGGTCGCGGCCGATGGTCGCGACCCCAGCGCGCGGAGAAACTACGTGGGAGCGCCCGTTGGCCATGACGACCAACGAGCCTGGTTCCAGACTCGAGCCTGGTCTCGTCATCTCCGGTGGTGCTTCACGTCGAGTCTCCGTGCCTCAGTGCGGTGGGGTAATCGTAGGCCAAATCCGATGCACCGCTATGGCTTGACCTGAACTTACCCGAAGCGTTACCACGCACTGGACGGCGATTCCGCGACCCGAAACCGTCTCAACGCTACGGCTTTGCGAAGACGCGGATCCGTCCCCAATCCCGCC
Source organism: Mycobacterium sp. (assembly GCA_023264755.1). Classification (GTDB taxonomy): domain Bacteria; phylum Actinomycetota; class Actinomycetes; order Mycobacteriales; family Mycobacteriaceae; genus Mycobacterium. The sequence goes on from JAHFVB010000223.1 coordinate 2,529, forward strand.
CTTCACTGGTCGCATTCTGGGTCTCCACCTGCACAAAATCTGTCGCATGACCGGTAAGTCGGCCCCTTTGAATACGGCTCAGTCGCGGCGCACCGGCCCTCAACTGACCGGTGCCACGGTTTCCCGTCGCGCCTAACTGTTGCATCGCTACGGTTCATGCGCTACATTTTCTCCATCGCGCCGCATCGGACTGCAGCGCTTGTACGAGGGAGACACACCATGACCGCAGTAGCACTGGACGGCCTGCCCATCGGCGAATGCACTCGCAACCCCGAGCGCTGGACGTCGGCCGCCGACGACGAGGCCAAGTCCATCTGCCGCATGTGCCCCCGCCGGTGGGCCTGCGCCCGCGAGGCGGTCGAACTGCCCAAGGCCGAAGGGCTGTGGGCCGGCGTCGTCATCCCGGAAGGCGGCCGCGGTCGGGGCCACGCGCTCCGCCAGCTGCGCGACCTCGCCGAGCGCAACGGTTACCACGTCCGCGCCCGGCGCGTCTTCTTGGAGCCGATGGAACCACTGCTGGAAGCGTCCTGACCGACCTCGCCCTCGCTGCCGGTCGATCGAGGGGGCGGCAGCGGGGGTGACTCCGGACCGACACCCACGTCCGGCCGGAATACTCCCGGCCAGCGCCGACGTTGAGCCAGTGACGGTGTCGGACTTGCCCCGGGTACCACCCCAGAAATGTCGCCGCGAGCGACCACTTGCCGAGAGGCGCACTTCCGGCATCGTCACCCGAGCCGCCGATGCACCGCATCGGCGGCTCGATCGTTGTGCCGCCCGGAGCTGTGGATGAACCCGCGGCTGTGGATGAATTCCGGCCGGTGTCGGCCCCCACTTCTAGCGTGGCGCCATGACGTACTGGATAAACACCGTCAGTCGCGGACACGTTCAGCGTGGCGTGGCAGGCGGATTCACCCAAGCCAACCACGGCAAGCCACACATGTTGCGCCGGATGGCGCGCGGCGACTGGATCGCCTTCTACTCACCCAAGACCGACTACCCCGACGGCCCGGCCCTGCAGGCCTTCACCGCCATCGGCCAAGTGGCCGACGACGAGGTGTACCGGGCCGACCTTAACCCGGAGTTCCAGCCATGGCGGCGCAAGGTCGACTTCCTGCCGGTTGCGGAGACGCCCATTCACCCGTTGCTCGACCAGCTCGGCTTCATCACGGACAAGTCCCGCTGGGGCTACCGGTTCCGATTCGGGGTGTTCCAGATCGACGAGTCCGACTTCGCCGTGATTCGCACGGCGATGACGGGCTGAACCGCAGCTGGGCTACCGTGGACCCGTGAGCAACGTCGAGGCGCAACCCGACCCCGAGGCGCTCTCGAGCATGACCGCGACCACCCCCGACAAGACCGGGGCACCCACCACCGTGACCTCCGAGCCCGGCCGCTTCACCATCTCGGTCGACGGTCGAACGGTCGGATTCGCCGAGTTCAGCGATCGCACCGGCCGGCGCACCTTCTTCCACACCGAGGTGGATCCCGCGTTTCAGGGTCGCGGCCTAGCCTCCATCGTGGTGAAGGCCGCCTTGGACGCCACGCGGGACGCCGGGTTGCGCATCGTCGCACCCTGTTCGATGGTCGCCGACTACCTCGCGAAGAGCGGGGCCTACGCCGAGCTCGTCGATCCGGCCTAGCTCAGCAATCGTCGTCGCCCGGTCCCCCCGGGCCGCGGGACCGTTCGTTGGCGTACTTGGCGGTGCGGCGGCCGCGAGCCTTGGCGGCGTACATCGCGCGATCGGCTTGTCGCAGCAGCTCCGCCGCGTCTCGCAGCCCGCTGGCCCCCGAGTCGACGACGCCGATGCTGCCGCCGACGCCCACGGTCAGTCCCGCGACCGACATCGGCGCACGCAACCTGGCGTTGATGCGCTCGGCGATCTCGCGAATCTGCGCGCCGGCGAGTGGTCCGGCGACCAGCACCACGAACTCGTCTCCGGCCAGCCGGTAGACGCTGTCGTCCTTGCGGACCGCGTCGCGAATTCGTTGCGCCGCCAACCGAATAACCTCGTCACCGGCCTCGTGTCCAAGCGCGTCGTTGATGCTCTTGAAGTCGTCGAGATCGACGAACAGCACGGCGCCGAGTTCGCCGTCGGCCAGCAGCCGGTCCGCATTCGTGACCAGATGCGCGCGGTTGGGCAATCCGGTCAACGGGTCGTGCATGGCCTGATGAGCGAAGCGCTCGGTCGCCAACCGGTCCGCTGTGATGTCGCGAAAGGTGATGATCACCGACGACTGGGCGCCCTCATCCGGATTGAGCCGGCGGGCGCTCACCGACAACCACGTGCGCTCCCCCGTCGGGGCGACGCTGTACGCCTCGCCGCTGAAGGGCACCCCCGTCGTGACGGTATTGAGCACCGGCCGATCGCCCAGCTCCGGCGGCACCGGCGGATCGAACGTCCACCGGTCCCCCGCCGCCAGGTAGTCGTCGTACACCTCCTGGTCGGTCATCCCGAGCACCCGCTGCACCGCCGGGTTGTAGGAGATCACCCGTCCGGTGTGGTCCACCACCACGACGCCCTCGTCCAGCGACTGGACCACGGTTTGAAAGTGCCGCTCGGCGCGACGCAGCGCCGTCTGGTCGGTGCACAACAGGACGTACCCGCCATCCATCGCCGCAGCCGACACCCGAATCGCAAGCCTCGCACCGTCGCTCGCGCGGTGGGTGGCGCGCACCCGCCCGCCGTCGGCGAGGATCGCGGCTGGATTCAGTTCTGCACCAACGGCTTCGCCGACTGAGCGTCCCAACACCTCGGTAGCCGGTCGGCGGTAGATCGCCTCGGCGGCCGGATTCCAACTCGTCACCACACCGGTCTCCGTGGTCGCGATGATGGCATCGCTGACGTGGTTGGCGAGTGCAGCCTGGAAACGCAGCGCAGCCTGAGCAGCCTTCTGCGCGGTGATGTCGCGGAAGATCACCTGATAGGCGGGCTCACCGTTCCACACCGTGAGCACCGAGACGGCCTCGACGTCTAGCTGGGTGCCGTCGAAGCGGCGCATCACCGCTTCCGACGCCTCGGAGATATCGCCCTGATGGCGCAGCGCCGCGATGCGCTCCAGCATGGCCGGAATGGACTCGGGTGCGACGAAGGCGGTGATGGCCTGCCCGACGAGTGCGGCGGCCGACGGCGCCGCGATCCATCGCACGCCGGCCTTGTTGACGTACACCAGTCGGCCGTTCTGATGTACGCAGATGGCATCCGGGCTGTGCTCGAGCAACCGGTGATAGCGGTCCTCGGCGGATTCGCCACGCGCCCTCGACAACTCAGCCGGAGTGTCGTCCGTGGCACTGACGCCTTCGGCATCAGGATCGCGCTCCGCCACGGTGCCGCCCTTCCCCTTGCTAGCAACCAAAGCTAGCACCAAGTCCGCACCTCGCGGCTTCGGTCGACCGAACCTGCCAACTGGTCAATCGTGCCCAATCAGGGGTTAATCAAACCTGGGGCGCTCGGCTGCGCACCCAATTGTCCAGCAACTAAGGAGCACGCGGTGGCAAGCCAAGGGATGAACATCGTCGGTATGGGCGCGGTGAGCGGCTACGGCTGGGGGGTGGACTCGCTCTGGACCGGATTGCTCAGCGGCAAACCGGCCGCCGAGCTGGTGGAGGGCTACGGGGGCGACGGGGAAAGCGCGTGGTTGGCAAGGGTTCCGGCTGGCGGCGAGCAGCGCGACGGGGCCAGTCGGTCGGCACGTGCGATGCGGGCGGCGGCCAGAGAGGCCCTCGGGGACGCCACCGCCCGCGGGTGGGCTGCCGGTCGGCGCGTCGGGCTGCTGCACGCCGTGGTGATTCCCGAGGCGGAGGGCTGGCGACAGTTCTACGTCACCGAGGGCGGTCAGCGAAGTGTGCGCGACTACCTGGCCTTGATGCCGTCGACACCGGTGTCGATGCTGATGCAGGAGTACGGGTTCCATGGACCCACCATGAACGTCTCGGCGATGTGCGCCTCCGGAAACGCCGGGCTGATCACCGCGAAGATGTGGCTCGACACCGGATTCGTCGATGACGTGGTGTTCCTCGCCACCGATCTTTCACTGACGCCGGAGAACGTCGAGCACTTCGTCAAACTCGGTGTGGCGGTGGTCGATACGGAACCGCTCGACGCGTGCCGCCCGTTCCAGCAGGGCAGTCGCGGGTTCGCGGTTGGCGAAGCGTCGGTCGGCTTCGTGCTGACGGCCCGTCCGGCCGAGGGGACGTACACGACGGTGCTGGGCGGGGCCATGACCCATGACGCTCACCACGTCACCTCGGTCGACCCGGCCCGCACCCACGTCGACGCCTGCGTGCGCGACGCGCTCGACGCGGCGGGCGTCGAGCCGGCGGAGGTGCGGTACCTCAACGCGCATGGCCCCGGCACCCAGCAGTGCGACGCGGCCGAGGCGGGCGTTCTCGACGACCTGTTCGGCGGCGCGCCGCAGCTGTACTCGGTCAAGCCGCTCGCCGGGCACTGTCAGGGCGCGGCGGCGGCCGTCGAGGTCGCCGCGGCCGCCCTCGGGTACGAGCACGGGGTGATTCCGGCGCCGCCGCGCGTGGCAGCGGGCCATGCCCGGCTGCTCGACGGAGCCACCCCCCTCAGCGCCGGGCTGACTCTGAAGACGTCGCTGGGGATGGGCGGGCAGAATTCAGCGGTCGTGCTGGCACCCCCTCGGCCGGCCGCCTGACCTGGCCGTCCTGGCGGCGCGGCACGCGGATATCGTCGGTACCGATGACACCGACCCCGCCGCCCGCGTACTTCCTTCCCGATGGGGACGCGTTCGTGCCCACCTCGATTGCGCAAGGACCGTGGGGCGCGTCGCTCAGCGGCAATTACGTCGGCGGCCTACTGGGGCATGCGATCGAACGCGATGCGGGCGATCCCGAGCTACAGCCCGCCCGACTGACCGTCGATCTCCTGAGACCGGCGGCCCTGTCCCCATTGGAGGTGCGCTGCAGCGTCGTCCGGCAGGGGCGTCGGCTCAAGCTGGTGCACGCCGAAATGATCCAATCCGGCACCGTCGTCGCGCGGGCGAGCGCGCTGCTACTGCGCCCCGGCGAGCAACCCCCGGGGCAGATCTGGAGCAGCGCGGTCGACATGCCTGCGCTGCCGGCCGAGCCCGAGCACCGGCCCGACCAGCCGAGGATGCTGGTGTGGACCTATGGGAAGGACTCGAGCCGGGCCGAATCGAGCCGGGGGCTCGCCGAGTGGGGCTACGACGGTCCGAAGTACGTGTGGTTGCTCGAGCGCACGCCGTTGGTCGACGGTCAGCCCATGACCCCGTTCACCCGCGTCGCGATGGCGGGTGACGTGGCGAGCTCGCTGACGAATTACGGCACCGCCGGGCTGCACTACATCAACGCCGACTACACGGTCACGCTCAGCAGGTTGCCGGTGGGCCCGTACGTCGGGCTGGCCGCGTTGACGCATGTCAGCCA
>JAHFVB010000224.1 GCA_023264755.1 Mycobacterium sp.
CCTTCGAACAAGGTGGTGGACGTCGAAACGGCGCCCACCCCGAACAGCATCGTGTCGGCCCGGCGACCCGCTTCCAGGGTGCGGGAGATGACGGAGTCGATGCGCATCGACGCCACGGTCGACGCATCGGCGTACAGCGGTGCGGGCAATCGAATCGCCTCCGCCCGCAAGGCATCCGCGCTGCGACTGAGGATGAGTTCCATGCCCGTCTGATACGCCGCGGTCGACATGGCGCCGTCGAGTTGGACGACCATCCGGCAGCTCGCCACGCCCGGTGACATGGCCGTCGCCACCGCGACTTGCTCCGGCCCCCAGGTGAAGCCCAGCACGTCGTCGGCGGAGAGCCGGCGCATCAACAGCGCAGCGGCAGCTCGTCCGACGCTTGCGAAGGCCGCTGGGCGACTGGCGGTTCCGGGGTCGACCCCGTGGCCGGCCACGACGACCTCGGTGAGCCCGAAGCGGGCTTCGAGCTCACGCTCCTCGTCGGCGTGCAGACTGCCCTGCATCGTGGGCGGCACCACTACTTCGATGCGGACGAGTCCGTTGGCCTTGGCCCGTGCGATGAGTCGACCTGCGGTGGGCCGGGACACTCCGAGCTTGCTGGCGATCTCGGCCTGGGTGAGCCCGTCGAGGTAGTAGAGCGTCGCGGCGCGCAGGGCGAGCCGCAGATCCTCGGGGCTTACGGAGACTTCGGCGACGGCTTCGACGGCATGTGCCACCTGCCCGTTCGACGTCGGTGTCGCCAACTTCCATTCCTCCATCCAGCGTGAGCAAATGCTCAAAGGTGCGAGTAGATGTTCATCACGCTATCATCCAAGTGTGACGTACACAACACTCTCCGTTCCTAAACTCATGCGGGCAGCCGTCCTGGTCGGAAGTGGCCGAATCGAGGTCGAGGAACGCGCCGTACCCACGCCAGCGCCCGACGACGTGCTGGTCCGGGTCTCGAAGGTCGGCGTCTGCGGGTCGGACACCCACTACTACCGCGAAGGCCGAATTGGCAGTTTCGTCGTCGACGGCCCGCTGGTACTCGGGCACGAAGCCGCCGGGACGATCGTCGGCATAGGCGCTGCGGTGGACGCCGGACGGCTCGGGCAGCGCGTGTCGATAGAGCCCCAGCGGCCCGATCCCGACAGCGCGGAGACCCGCCGCGGCGACTACCACCTCTGCCCGCACATGCAGTTCTTCGGCACCCCGCCTGTCGACGGCGCCTTCTGCGACTACGTCACCATCGGGGCGACCTTCGCGCACCCGGTGCCCGACGGCGTGAGCGACGATGCGGCGGCACTCTGCGAACCCCTGTCGGTCGGCATCGCCGCGGTCCGCAAGGCCCGACTCGACGCCGGCGCGCGGGTACTGATCGCAGGCGCGGGCCCGATCGGACTCGTCGTCGCCCAGGTCGCCCGCGCGTTCGGCGCGGCGGAGATCGTGGTCAGCGATCCCGACGCCAGCCGACGTATCCGCGCCCGGCAATTCGGCGCGACGACCGTGCTCGACCCCGGCAGCGACTCGATGGACGAGCTGGGAGCGGATGCCTTCATCGACGCCTCGGGGGCGCCCGCAGCCGTCGCCGCAGGCATTCGAGCGGTCCGACCCGCAGGCACCGTCGTGCTCGTCGGCTCGGGAGCGGAGTCGATGACGCTACCCACCCAGCTGATCCAAAACCGCGAGCTGGTGCTGACCGGGGTGTTCCGCTACGCCAACACGTGGCCGACCGCACTGGCGCTGGTCGAGTCCGGCCGCGTCGATCTCGACGCGATGGTGACCGCGAGATACCCGTTGGAAAGGGTGGCCGACGCTCTGGAATCCGACCGGGTGCCGGGTACCGTCAAGACAGTGGTGACCGTGTCGTGAAACTCAACGAAGCGAATCTGTCACGAATCCCGATCGCGAAGCCGGGCTATGCCCGCGGCGACATCGGCATCGGCATCGTGCATTTCGGCGTCGGCGGGTTCCACCGCGCGCACCAGGCGATGTACGTCGATCGACTGTTGGAGGCCGGGGCCAGGGACTGGGGCATCTGCGGTGTGGGCGTGCTGCCCAGCGACCGCAAGATGGCCGACGTCATGTCCGCGCAGGACCAGCTCTACACGCTGGTAGCCGAACACCCCGACGGGCACCGCGAGCCGCGTGTCATCGGCTCGATCGTCGACTACCGCTACGCCCCCGACGACCGCGAAGGCGTCGTCGAATTGCTCGCGACACCAACCACCCACATCGTCTCGCTGACCATCACCGAGGGCGGCTACGACGTCGAAGGCGCCGGACCCGACAGCGTCTTCGGCCTGGTGGCCGACGCGCTGGCCCGCCGCCGCGAACGCGGGCTGGCCTCGTTCACGATCGTGTCCTGCGACAACATCGAAGGCAACGGCGACGTCGCGCGAGCGGCCTTCACCGCACACGCCGAACGGACCCACCCCGGGCTGGCCGAGTGGATGACCGCCCACACCCGGTTCCCCAACTCGATGGTCGACCGGATCACCCCCGTCACCACCCCCGACGTCATTGCCTCACTGGCAACGGATTTCGGCGTCGAGGACCAATGGCCCGTCGCCGCCGAGCCCTTCACGTCCTGGGTGCTCGAAGACGACTTCTCCGACGGCAGGCCGGCCTTCGAGGACGTCGGCGTGCTCTTGGTCGACGACGTGACGCCCTACGAACTGATGAAGCTGCGCCTGCTCAACGCAAGCCACCAGAGCCTGTGCTACTTCGCCCATTTGGCCGGCTACCGGCTGGTGCACGACGCCGCAGCCGATCCGCTGTTCGCCACATTCCTGCTCCAGTACATGGATTCAGAGGCCACGCCGACGTTGCTGCCGGTGCCGGGCATCGACCTGCCCGACTACAAACGCACGTTGATCGAACGGTTCGCCAATCCGGGCGTACGCGACACGATCGCCCGGCTGTGCTTCGGGTCGTCCGACCGCATCCCGAAGTGGCTGCTGCCGGTGATCCGCGAGAACCTGGCGACCGGCGCGCCCATCCAACTGTCCGCTGCGACGGTGGCCAGCTGGGCCCGCTACGACGAGGGGATCGACGAGCAGGGCCAACCGATCGACGTCCAAGACCAACTGGCCGAATCCCTAGTGCCCCTGGCCAAGTCGCAGCACGAACGCCCGACGGCATTCCTGGAGCATCCCGTGTTCGGCGACTTGGGCCACAACGAGCGCTTCGTCGAGGCCTACACCTGGGCGCTCGACTCGCTCCATCGCCACGGGGCGCGCGCCACGCTCGAACGGTTGGTGGAGCAGTGAGCGAACGCGCCCTCGTCATCGGCGAGGCCCTCATCGACATCGTCCAACGCGACGGACGCGTGATCGGCGAACACGTCGGAGGCAGCCCACTCAACGTGGCGATCGGCTTGGGCAGGCTGGGCCGCAGCGTCGACCTGCTCACCCACATCGGAGCCGACGACCGCGGCAAGCGCATCGCCGAGTACGTGGAAGCCTCTGGGGTGCAACTCGTTCCGGGCAGCGTCACGGCAGAACACACTCCGACGGCGATGGCCCGGCTCGACGCAAGCGGCGCGGCGGACTACGTGTTCGACATCGAATGGGCGCTGTCGGGCACCCCCGAGGTGGCACCACCGCTGGTCGCGCATACGGGATCGATCGCGGCCTTCCTCGATCCCGGCTGCCTGGCCACCGCCGCCCTACTCGACACCTATCGTCCCTCGGCGACCATCACCTACGACCCCAACGTGCGACCCGCGCTCAGCTCCGATCACGAGCAGACCCGCACTCGCATCGAGCGGATGGTCGAGCGCGCCGACGTCGTCAAGGCCAGTGACGAGGATCTGCGATGGATCGATCCGAAGGTGGAGCCCGAGCGCCTGGCGCGGACGTGGCTCGAACTGGGGCCGTCGATCGTCGCGGTGACGATGGGCGGCGGGGGTGCCTTGGCCATGTGCGCCGCCGGTACGGTGCGCGTGCCGGCCCTGCCGGTCGAGGTGGTCGACACCGTGGGAGCCGGCGACGCCTTCATGACCGGACTGATCGACGCGTTGTGGACCCTGGGTCTGCTGGGTGCCGCCAAGCGCACCGCACTGGCCGGCATTTCCCTGGCCGACCTGCAGACGGTGGCCCAGGTGGCTGCGAAGGTGGCCGCGGTGACGGTGACGCGCGCCGGCGCGGACCTACCCGACCGCGCCGCCCTCCAATACGACTGAAGCGCTGACCCGGTGGGCCATACTGGGTCATGCGCTCAATCTGGAAGGGATCCGTCGCCTTTGGCCTGGTGAACGTGCCGGTCAAGGTCTACAGCGCGACCGAAGACCACGACATCAAGTTCCATCAGGTCCACGCCAAGGACAACGGGCGCATCCGCTACAAGCGCGTGTGCGAGGTGTGCGGCGAGGTGGTGGAGTACCGCGACATCGCCCGGTCCTTCGAGTCCGAGGACGGTCAGACCGTCGTCATCACCGACGACGACATCGCGACCCTGCCCGAGGAGCGCAGCCGCGAGATCGAAGTGCTCGAGTTCATCCCCGCCGATCAACTGGATCCGCTGATGTACGACAAGAGCTATTTCCTCGAACCGGATTCCAAGTCCTCCAAGTCCTACGTACTCCTGGCGGAGACGCTCGCCAAGACCGATCGCGTCGCGATCGTGCACTTCTCGCTGCGAAGCAAGACGCGACTGGCCGCCTTGCGGGTCAAGGACTTTGGCAAGCGTGAGGTGATGGTGATCCACACGCTGCTGTGGCCCGACGAGATCCGCGACCCCGACTTCCCCGTGCTCGACAAGGAAGTCGAGCTCAAGCCCGCCGAGCTGAAGATGGCCGGCCAGGTGGTCGAGTCGATGACCGACGACTTCCACCCCGAGAAGTTCACCGACACCTATCGCGAGGAATTGCTCGAGCTCGTCCAGGCGAAGATCGAGGGCGGAGAGGCGTTCACTCCCGAGGAGCAACCCGCCGAGTTGGACGAGACGGAGGACGTGTCGGACCTGCTGGCCAAGCTCGAAGCCAGTGTCGCGGCCCGCAAGGGCGGTTCCGACGACGCGCCCGCCAAGAAACCGGCCAAGAAGGCACCCGCGAAGAAGGCACCGGCCAAGAGGGCCGCGAGTAAGAAGTGACGCGATGACGGATCTCTCGGGACTGGCCAAGCATCCGGTGACCACGGTCGCGGTCGGAGCGGCGGCGACGGCTCTGGGCGTGGCCGCCGAGGGCTACCAGGCCTGCGAACGGCTGCCCTTCGTGGGTGCTCGGCTGCGCGCCGTCCGGTCGGCGTTCGAGCGGCGCGGCGAGCAGGTGATCGCCCTCGGACTCGAGCCGCTGAAGGCGACGATCACCGCCGTCGCGGTCGAACTCGTCGACCGGGTGCTCGACGAACTCGATCTCAACGCGCTGGTACGCGAGCGAATCGATCTCATCGGCCTGGCCGACGAGATCGTCGCTGGCATCGACCTCCCGGCGATCATTCGCGACTCCACCGGCGGCGTCACCGCCGACGTGATGGACGACGTACGCACGCAGGGCCAGCGGGCCGACGACGCCGTCGCCGGGATCGTCGACCGAATCCTGGGCCGCTACCGGGAACCTCGTTGACCGTGGCCGACCCGCCGCGCAATGCGGGCATCGTCAGCCGAAGCGTGGCGGCCGTCATCGACCTCGCGGTGGTGCTGCTGCTCATCGGGCTGCTCTACTTCGGGTGGGTGCTGTCCGCGCTGGCATTGAATCCGTCGGCGTTTCGATTCCCACACGTCGGAGCGCTGTTCTCCACGACGGTGACGTTCGGCTGCTCGGTGCTGTACCTCACCGGATGCTGGGCGGTTTCGGGTTGCACCGTCGGCGCGGCCGTCATGGGGCTGCGGGTAACGGGCCGACGCGGCCAGCGCCTACCCGCCGCGCTGGCCCTGCTGCGGGCCGTCGCCTGCGTGGCGTTTCCGGTCGGGTTGGCGTGGGTGGCGGTCGACGCTCAACGCCGCTCGGTGCAGGATCTGCTGCTCGGCTCACGCGTGGGGTACGTCAGCCGACCTTCTTCTTGATCAACAGCATCGGCAGCAGCATCGTCGCCAGGGCGGACGCCAGCCACACCACCACCGTCGCGGCGATCCACGACCCGATACCGCGGATCGTCAACCCGTGGGTCAGCACCGAGGCCAGCACCAAGGCCAGCAACGTCGACACCAGCCCGATGCCGCCCAGCAGCGCCGACGCGTAGCGAGTCGCCATCTTCGCGACGAACGGCGCCAGCAGCGCCTGCGCCACCGAGAACACCACCACGGTGACGATGAAGCCCGTAACCCTCACGGAGACACCGTCGATCAGCCAGGCCGCGATCAACAGACCGATCGCCGACGAACCCAGGAATACCACCGCTCGCAGCAGCAAGAGTTTCATGTTTCGCATCATTGCGCTGAATCGCCTCGGCCGTACGGATATTGGCCTTGCTTGGTTGCCGGTCGCGTTGCCACCCTGCTGCAGAACTCGCCGAAAACTCCCCGACTTCTACACAGTGGCTGCCGACTCCGCAGACTCACGACCCTCGAGCAGATCTCGACGGGGCTGGCGGCTCGGTTGCCCGCCCGCCGCGCCACCCTGCCGCAGAACTCGCCGAAAACCCGCCGACTTCTACACAGTGGCTGCCGACTCCGCAGACTCACGACCCTCCTGCAGATCTCGACGGGGCTGGTGGCTCGGTTGCCCGCCCGCCGCGCCACCCTGCCGCAGAACCCGCCGAAAACCCGCCGACTTCTACACAGTGGCTGCCGATTCCGCGGACTTACGACCGTCGCGCAGATCTCGACGGGGCTGGTGGCTCGGTTGCCCGCCCGCCGCGCCACCCTGCCGCAGAACCCGCCGAAGACTCCCCGACTTCTACACATTGGTCGCGGACTCCGCGGACTCACGACCGTCGCGCAGATCTCGACGGCGGCGGCGTCCAGCCGCGACGGGCGAAGGCCTCGCGTGCGCGGTGGAGGATGAACTGCGGACTGTGTTCCGCGACCACCAGAATGTCGATCCAGCCCTGGCCGGCGACGAGCTCCGCTCGCCCGATGTCCTGCACGTACTGACGGCGGTCAGCGCTGTGGTGTGCCCCCTCATAGTCAAACCCGACCATGGGCTCGTCGTAACCCATGTCGAGGGATGCTTCGCCGCGCCCGTCGCTGACCCTGATCTGAGTGCGTGGGGTGGGCAGTCCCGCGTCAACGAGTAGCAGGCGCAGCCACGTCTCCCTTGGCGATTGCGCTCCCGCATTCATCAACGCCAAGGCTTCGCGAGCTCGTCGCACCCCCCGGCCGCCGCGATAACGGCCCGCAAGCTCCAGGACGGGCTGCTGGGTGAGGCCGGTCGCTGCCGACAAGGCATCCAGTTGGCCAACGGCCGCGTCGCGAGAGAGGAAGCGACCCAGGTCGAGCGCCGTCCGCTCGGGTGTGGTGACCGGAAGCCCACCCACACAGGTGATTTCGTCTGCGGCGATGCGCTCCTCCCGCACGATGATTCCGGCCCGTGGACGGGTGTGTTCGGCCAGCACTTCGATCGGCGTCGACGCATCCACCCACTTGGCTCCGTGGAGCGCCGCGGCGGCGCGCCCTGCGATGATGCCGCGTCGACCGGTCCATAACCACGCCGCTTCGGCGTTGACCGCAACCGTGCGCTCGATCCCGTTGCGCAGGTATACCCGTGGAAGCACCGCTTGGTAGTTCCAGCGCAAGCGCCCGCGAGACACGGTGCCATCGCGGATAGCGTCGGACCCGATGACGAGTTCACTCATATCGGGATGTTCAGTACTGGGTACGACAAGACGCGTCGAGTTCACCCTCCATCGGCAGCTTCCTGTGGATAACGTCGACGGCCCGAGCGCAGAACTCGCGAGCCAACCCTCGACATCTGCCAGACGGTCGCGATCGACGGGCCAACCACAGCCCTAGCGCAGAACTCGCGAGCCAACCCTCGACATCTGCCAGACGGTCGCGATCGACGGGCCAACCACA
>JAHFVB010000225.1 GCA_023264755.1 Mycobacterium sp.
AGCAGGGTGTCGAGCCGACCCCCGCTGGCCAGCGAGGTGGCCAATTCGTCGTCGGTCAGCCGGACCGGAGTCGTCGCCCCGGGTACCCCGGCCGCCAGCCGCGGGCGGTCGGCGAGGGGCCACAGCAGGGTCACGCCGACGGGGCGCGAGGTGTCCGGCGGCACGACAGAGGCCAGCGGATCACCGGCGTCGGTGGAGGGGTCGGGCGGCACGCCCAGTACGGGCAGCAGCAGCCGGGCGTCGTCGAGCCGGGCCGGGGCGCCGTAGTCGGGCGTGCCGTTGACGTTCACCAGCGCGGGATAGACGCCGGGCTCCCTGATGTTCAGCGCCGGCCGATCCCGGGACCGGACCGGGTACGACAGCGTGAACGGGACCTTCTGGCCCTGATCCAGTTCGGGGGCGACGGTGATGAAGTCGGCGACCGGCTGATACTGGTCGACCGGACCGGTCAGGTTGGTGCGTAGTCCCGCCGACGCCGTGACGGCCGGGGCGTGTTCCAGTCGGACCATGACGTCGCGGACGGGGCGGTCACCGACGTTGGTCACCACTCCGGCGACGGTGACGACGGAGTCGCTGGTCGTGGTGATCACGTCCGGGGTGACGCGGTCGATGCGCAGTTGCAGGAAGGGGGCTCCGCCCGGTTCGCCCGCGGCCGCCTGGGGCAGCAGCCCCGGTGCGGCGAACATCACCAGGAGTGCGACGGCGGCAAGCACGCGCGAACCGGCTGTCCATACCGCCGGTTGGCGCCTCATGGGCCTTGGCCGCGGCCGTTCGCCCGGCGCCCGGGCTGGGGCGCTGCGGAGTCGTCGGGTCTGCGGTTGCGGGTGTGGGAATGCGTCTGTGGGCGCCGCCGCGGCGAGGACTCCGGCAGGGGTGGCAGCGCGCCCCGACCGCCTTCGTGCAGCTTGTCGATGAGCTCGTGGGCCACCTCGGCGAGCCGCCGCTCGTCGGCGTACGCCAGGCGGGCCGGGAGGTCTCGGAGCGGCACCCAGGCCACCTCGCTGACCTCCAGGTCTTCGTCTGACAGTTCACCGCCCAGGAATCGCATCAGATAATGGTGCACGGTTTTGTGGACGCGGCGACCTTCGGTGACGAACCAGTAGTCGATGCTGCCGAGCGCGGCCAGCACGTCGCCCTGGATCCCGGTCTCCTCCGCGACCTCGCGGATGGCGGTCTGCTCGGCCGTCTCGCCGAGTTCGATGTGCCCCTTGGGCAGCGACCAGAGCACGCGGCCCCGGCGGTCGATGCGCCCGATGAGCGCTGCGACCTGGTTGTCCTTGGGACCGTCGAGCCCGTCGATGACGAGCCCGCCCGCCGACGTCTCGTGCACGGTTCGCAGGCGGGGGGGCGGCTGGCGGCCGGGGCGGGCCCGGGGGATCGGTGTCGTGGGAGGGCCGGCGGCTTCTTCGCGGGCGCCCGCTTCGGGAGGTTGTTCGCCGGTGGGGGAGTTCGTCCGCTGCGACCCGGCCTCGGGGGGACCTGCGGTGCGTCGGCCACGGCGCCGTCCCCGGCGCCGTCTTGGTTTGGCTCGTTCGCCCTCCGACACCCAAGCGATAGTAGCTGCCAGTTGCGTTTCGCCCGCGCAGCACCGGCGCCGACGCAGTACCTATGCCGAGTCGTTACGGTGCTGTGAGGGCCTGGAGGCATCGATGGAAAGATGACCGAACGTGCCGAATGACTCCCGTCCAGATGCCGAACAGCTGGCCGCCGCCGCGGTGGCGCTCAACCGGCATGCGGAGGTGCTCGGTGCCGTCGGCCGGTTGTTCGCTGAGGCCGGTCATGAGCTGTACCTCGTCGGCGGCAGCGTGCGCGACGCTTTGCTCGGCCGGCTGGGCAACGACTTGGACTTCACCACCGACGCGCGGCCTCAGCGGATCCAGCAGATCCTCGGCAAGTGGGCCGACGCGCTCTGGGATACCGGCATCGAGTTCGGCACGATCGGGGTGGGCAAGGGGCCCGCTGAGCACCAGGACCGGCTTGAGATCACGACGTTCCGCGCCTACACCTATGACGGGGTGACGCGCAATCCCGATGTCCAGTTCGGCGACCGGCTCGAGGACGACCTGGTGCGCCGCGACTTCACCATCAACGCCATGGCGGTGCGCATCACCGCGCAGGGAGCAGGCGAATTCCTCGATCCGCTAGGCGGATTGGACGCGTTGCGGGCCGGGGTGCTGGATACGCCTGTTGCCCCGGAGGTGTCGTTCACCGACGATCCGCTGCGGATGTTGCGCGCTGCGCGCTTCGTGGCTCAGCTTGGTTTCGCGGTCGCTCCGCGGGTGCGGGCGGCGCTGGAGGACATGGCGCCGGAGCTGGGCCGCATCACGGCCGAGCGGGTGTCGGCGGAGCTGGACAAGCTGTTGCTCGGCGCCGATCCGGCGGCGGGCCTCGACCTGCTGGTGCAGACCGGGCTGGGGGCGGTCGTGTTGCCGGAAGTCGGCGCCATGCGGATGGCGATCGACGAGCACCACCAGCACAAGGACGTCTACCAACATTCGCTGACGGTGTTGCGTCAGGCCATCGACCTGGAGGACGAGGGCCCCGATCTGGTGCTGCGCTGGGCGGCGCTGCTGCACGACATCGGCAAGCCGGCGACCCGCAAGCACGAGCCAGACGGCGGGGTGAGCTTTCACCACCACGAGGTCGTCGGCGCGAAGCTGACGCGGCAGCGGATGCGGGCGCTGAAGTACTCCAAGCAGATGGTGGGCGATGTCTCACAGCTGGTTTATCTGCACTTGCGGTTCCACGGGTATGGCGAGGGCAGGTGGACGGACTCCGCGGTCCGCCGGTATGTCACGGATGCCGGCCCGCTGCTGGGCAGGCTGCACAAGCTGGTCAGGGCGGACTGCACGACGCGCAACCGGCGCCGCGCTCAGCGGCTGCAGGCCGACTACGACGACCTGGAGCACCGGATCGCCGAGCTGGCCGCCAAGGAGGATCTGGCCAACGTGCGGCCCGACCTCGACGGCAACGAGATCATGACGTTGCTCGACATTCCGGCGGGCCCCCAGGTTGGTCAGGCGTGGAAGTTCCTGAAGGAGCTGCGGATGGAGCGCGGACCGCTCAGCCACGACGAAGCCACCGCCGAGCTGCTGAGTTGGTGGAACGCCAGGGGCTAGTGGTGCGTCCAAGGAGGTATGGACTACTGCTTGGGCAATGGGGACGGGGCGGCCAGCATCTGGTCGGCCGAGCTGGACACCGACGTCGACGGCGACGGTGAGTTCGACGCCATTGCGCTGGACTTCGACGGCGACGGGCGCCTCGACGATGCCATCGCCGATCTGGACGGGGACGGGCGCGCCGACCTCGTGCTGCTCGACCTCGACGACGACGGCGTCGGCGAGGCCCGCTTCACCGACGACGGTTCGGGTACGTGGACGGTGAGCGTCGAACGGGGCGGGCAGTTGAGGTGGTTCGGGCTCGACGGTGCCGAGTCGACCGGCGGTCCGGTGGTGGACTTCGACGGGGACGGCGCCGTCGACGATCGGCTGATGGACGTCGATCGCGACGGGCTGGCCGACCGGGTGCTGGCTGGTGATCAGGCCTACGTCGACGTGGATGGCGACGGGCGGTGGGATACCAAGCTCTCCGATGCCGACGGTGACGGCGCGGCCGACGCGGCGAGCGCGCTCTAGGGTGATCGGGTGGCTGTCGAGGACGTGACGGGTTGGCTACTGGACTCCGATCCGGCGCTGCGCTGGCAGGTCGAGCGGCCACCACCTGGACGTTGAATGCGTTGCGCGACTGGGGCCTTGACCCCGAGGTGCTGCGGGCTCGACGCGCGGCCGAACTGCTGGCCGAGCATGCCCGTTGGGAGTACGAGGAGCTGCCGTACTGGGGCGGCGAGGTCGACTGCTGCATCAACGGGTGGACGCTCGCCAACGGGTTGTGGCTCGGGGCCGACGTCGCAGGTCTGGTCGACTGGTTCGTCGAGCATCGATTGGCCGACGGCGGTTGGAACTGCGAGTGGGTGGAAGGCAGTACGCGGTCGTCGTTCCACTCGACGTTGAATGCGCTGAAGGGTCTGTTGGCGTTCGACGTGGCGACCGGAGGCACCGAGGCCAGCCGCGCCGCGCGTCGAAGCGGTGAGGAATATCTATTGCAGCGCAACCTATTTCGGCGGCAGTCCACGGGACAGCCGGTGGGTCCCTGGATCGACCGGTTCCGCTACCCGCAGCGGTGGGCCTATAGCGTGCTCAATGCCGCCGACTACTTTCGCGCCGCGACGCGGTGCGACGGGATCGACCCGGACCCACGGATGGCCGATGCGATCGAACGGATTCGGGTCGCCCGCCAGCCTGATGGGACGTGGCGGCAGACCGAGCCGCTGCCCGGGCGCGTGTGGTTCGAGGTCGACGTGCCCGACGGGGAACCGTCGAAGTGGTTGACGCTCTTCGCTATCCGGGTGCTGGCGTGGTGGGACGCGCACGCAGCTACGTGAGGCGCACGCATCGGCTGCATTGGGCACAGGAGTCACACGCGTACCGCGGAGGGAACAGGCACTCGTTCTGACGATGCGCCATCACCGGTGATATCACCATCGCCGGTGATAGCGCCTTCGGTGCCACGCCTGACCTGTGGCCACCGCAGGTGACGTCCAGCTAGCCGCGGCCGGGTCCTGGCGGACCCGCGAACGCCTGCGCGATGCCGAGCCAACGTTCCGCGTCCGGGCCCACCGCCGTCACGTCCAGCTCCGCCCGCGGTCTGCGCTGGGTCACCAAGGAGCAGAAGTCCTCCGCGGACCCGCTCACGCGTTGCGCGGCCTCGGCCGGACCCCACGACCACGTCGTGCCATCGGGGGCGCACAACTCGACCAGAAAGGGTTCGGTCGGCGCGGGCAGCCCGCGTACCGCGAACGCGAAGTCCCGCGTACGCACCCCGATGTGCGCGATCGACCTCAATCCCGCACTGGGCGGCCGCTTCACCCCGAGCGCGTCGGCGACGTCGAGCCCGTGGGCCCACGTCTCCATCAACCGCGCGGTCGCCATGGACGCCGCGCTCATCGGGGGGCCGAACCAGGGCAGCTTGCGGCCGTCCGGCACGCGCAGCAGTTCGTCGTGCAGCTGGGTGCGCTTCTGACGCCAGGCGGCGAGCAGCTCCGTCGGTGGCATGGCGGCGAGTTCCTCGGCGCCTGCGTCGACGAAGCCGGAGGGATTCTTGGCGGCCTCGGCGAGTAGTTCGGAGAAGCCCGCTTCGTCGGTCACCGCGACGACGGCCACGCGGTCGGTCCAGAACAGGTGGGCGAGCTGGTGGGCGATGGTCCAACCCGCGGCCGGCGTCGGCAACGCCCAACTGCGTTCCGGCAGCGTGGCGACGAGCGCGTCCAGTTGTTCGCTCTCGGCTCGGAGCTCGGCCACTATCGACTCGGCGTCAGCCATGGCGTCACCATAGCGGGATCAGGGCGTGGGACCCGTACGGATCCGTCCGACTGAGGCATGGACGGCGAGCCCGAGCAGGTAGATCACGGCGCCGGCCACCACCAGCGCGGGCGAGCGGCCGTCGGCCGGGATGACTGCCGCGCAGACCGTCACCGCCGCGACGAACGCCAGCCAGAACAACGAATCCTGAACGGTGAACACGTGCCCACGCAGGGCGTCGTCGACGTCGAGCTGCATCGCCGAGTCGGCGCACAGCTTGACGACCTGGCCGGCCGAGCCCAACAGGAAGCCGCAGGTCAGCATGACGGGTAGGTCCAGCCCCATCGCCGCGAGCTGGATGGCGGCCGCCAGCGCCAACGCGACGTTGACCGTGGCGTAGCGCCCCCAGCGGCGCACCGAGGTCGGCGTCAGGAAGTTGGCCACGAAGGCGCCGACGGCCGCACTGCTGGCGAAGAGCACCGCGACGCCGAGTCCCGCGACGCTGGCGGATCCGGTGTGGCGCACCAACACCAGGATCAGCAACGTGTTGATGCCGAACACCATGCGGTGTGCGACGACACCGGACAGCGTGGCGGCCACGCTGCGCACGCCGAGCACCGTGCGAAGTCCGTAACCCCAACCCGTGGCGACGGCGTACGCCACCGAACCGTGCACGGCCCGTGCCGAGTCCTCGGGTCCGAGCACGCGCGGCGCGAACCGCTTGGACAGCCACCAGGCCAGGGCCACGGGTGCCGCAGCCAGGAAGATGACCGTCGCCGAACCGCTGTCGCCGGCGCCGAACACCCAGCGCGGCACCAACATGAAGATGGCTCCGACGAACAGCGCGGCCGCGCCGGTGGCGTTGGCCACCGAGTTCATCGCCACCACCTGACCGCGCGGCACGACGTGGGGCAAGGCTGCGGAGAGTCCCGAGCTGACGAACCGGGTGAAGCCGTTGACGACCAACGCGCCGAGCAGGATCCACCGGTCGACCGCGCCGACGGCCAGCAGCACGGCTACCGCGAGCATCAGCACCAGCCGCGCCAGGTTCGCGCCGAGCAGCACCCCGCGGCGATCCCACCGGTCGAGCAGCGCTCCCGCGAAGGGGGCGAGCAGCGAATAGGGCAGGTACAGCACGGCGAAGGATCCGGCGATCTGCCATGGGGTCGTCGCCCGGTCGGGGTTGAAGAGCAGCCCGCCGACCAGTCCGCCCTGGAACAGTCCGTCGCCGAACGAGCTCACCGCGCGCAGTTCGAGCAGCCGCCGGAACTCGGGCAGCGCACGCACCGAATGCCACAGGAGCACAGGTGCCGGACGGCCAGCCACGTGGGGGTCCGCTCTCCTTCGGGGGTTGCGATGACGGGGGACCCGACCCAGCTTACAAATTTCGGAAAACATCCCGGCCTGGCCGCGCCTGTTCGCGGCGACCGATGCGCGCTGGTGTCATTATGGATGGGTGGCGCACTCAGACGACCCGGAGGACTTCATCGCTCCTGCCACGCACCGGGTACGCGCGGGCACGCTGCTACTGGCCAACACCGACCTGCTGGAGCCGACCTTTCGGCGCAGCGTCATCTACATCGTCGAGCACAACGACGGCGGCACCCTGGGCGTGGTGTTGAACCGGGCGAGTGAGACGGCGGTCTACAACGTGTTGCCGCAGTGGACGAAACTCGCCAGCAAGCCCAAGACGATGTTCATCGGCGGCCCCGTGAAGCGGGATGCCGCGCTGTGCCTGGCCACGGTTCGGGTGGGAGTCGACGCGGGCCAGGTGCCCGGGTTGCGCCCCGTCCAGGGCCGCATCGCGATGGTTGATCTGGATGCCGATCCCGACTCGATCGAACCGGCCGTAGAAGGGCTGCGCATCTACGCCGGATACTCCGGATGGACCATCGGTCAACTCGACGGTGAGATCGAACGCGACGACTGGATCGTGTTGTCGGCCATGCCTTCCGACGTACTGGTCGAGCCGCGGGTGGACCTGTGGGCACGGGTGCTGCGCAGGCAGCCGCTGCCGCTGGCCAAGTTGGCCACCCATCCCATCGACGTCAGCCGCAACTAGACCTCGGCGGCCACCAGTCGCCTCAGTGGCACGACAGCGTGCATGAGGCGCAGGAGCCTGCGCAGCTGGCCGCTTCTTCCCGCTGGGCCACGACCCGCGCGCTTTGGTAGCAGCCGGCCGCGACGGTGCCCACCGCGCCGACGATGCACACCACCAACACGACGATGCCGGTATGCAGCGGGGTGGCCAGGGCTGCCAGCCCCCCGGCGGCCAGCATCACCGCGGCCGCGAGTTGGGTGGGGGCGACGGCGCGCAGCACCTGTCCCACGGAGTCGCCGGCACGCGGCCGCGCCAGCGACCAAACCCCCAGGGCGGCCGTCACGACCGCCACGCAGAGACTCAGTAGGGCCGCGATCAGCATGGGCCCACAATACTGAGGCCCGTGGCGCGGTGTTCTAGCGCGGTACGCCCGACAGTTGGTTGAGCGGCTGGCCCGCCCCTGCGACCGCGGCTGCCGCCGGGACTGCGGGGACTGCTGGCGCCGGGGCGGCGGCCGCGGGGGCTGGGGTGGCGGCCGC